>DNOU01000094.1 GCA_003501835.1 Anaerolineaceae bacterium
GAAAAGGGCTATGACGCAATATCCGTAAACGATATCTGCAAGCATGCAGGAGTGAGCAAGGGATCTTTTTACCACTACTTTGAAACCAAGCAGGTGCTCTTTATGACTCTGATGGAAAACTGGTCCAACACGGTAATGCAATCCATCCTGAGTCAACCCCTTTCCGCGAATAGCGACCTCAAGGAAGTGTTGGTTAAGATGCCGTATCACTTCGACACTGTTTTTTCAGCCGTCCCAAAGGGTTTTCCGATATTGGTTGATTTCTGGCGGCAGGCGATGGGTGACCCGGAGATTTGGAAGCTTGCAGTTGAGCCCTACCGATACTTTACAGGTTTCTTTATGAGAATCATCGAGACTGGTCAGCTAAACGGTTCAATTCGCAAGGATGTCGGCAGTGAAGTCCTGGCCCGATTGCTTGTTGCGGTTGCCATGGGGTATCTGCTCGAGTCGGCTTACGATCAGGCCAAAGCTGACTGGTCTGCTATCACTTCAGAAGGACTAAAACTGCTTCTTGAAGGCATTGGAGGGTCAAAATGATTTTGGTTACTGGTGGGGCAGGGCACCTCGGGAACGTTTTAGTTCGTGCCCTGCTTGAAAAAGGCGAAAAAGTACGCGTGCTTGTGCTGCCTGGTGAGGATGTTTCTTCACTGGAAGGTCTTGATTATGAAACGGTGGAGGGAAATATTCTTGATCCCGTGCAACTGCGCAAGGCGATGGAGGGAGTGGAGCTTGTCTATCACATGGCAGCTCTCGTGGCGATTACATCCGACAAATATGAACTGATGTACAAGGTCAACGTGGAAGGGACGCGCAATGTGATCGAAGCCTGCCGCGAAATGAGTGTTCGCCGCCTGGTCTATACCAGCTCCATCCATGCTCTGGGTCGTGCGGAAGGCGTCACAACGATGGACGAGACAATTGCGTTCGACCAGGTCAACCCCTCAGGTGCCTACGACCGGACCAAAGCAATTGCTTCGGCGCTTGTGCAGGAAGCCGCAAAAAGTGGATTGGACGCTGTTATCGTTTTACCAACAGGGGTGATTGGTCCCAGTGATTTTCGCCGCTCCGAGATGGGTGAGATGCTGCTGGCATGGATGCAGAGGAAACCTTCAATTTCGACGGACGGTGCTTATGATTTTGTGGATGTGCGGGACGTGGCAGAAGGGCATATCCTCGCAGCTTCGTTAGGTCGAAGTGGGGAAGCCTACCTGCTTTCGGGCAGCCAGGTGACGGTCAGCGAGTACCGTCAAATGGTCCAGGAGGCAGCTGGCATCCGCTCTCATGAAATTAGACTGCCGGGATGGTTTGTGAAGCGTATTGCTCCCTTAGCTGAGTTCTATTACAAGATTTCCCGCACGCGTCCCCGAATCACAAAATATGCTATTGAGACGCTTCAAAGCAATTCGCGCGTCACATGTATTAAGGCAGAGACAGAATTGGGCTACCGCCGCCGTCCGCTTCGTGAGACGGTAGCTGATACGGTTCAATGGTGGCGTGAGAATCGCAAGCGCATCAAGCCTTCTCTGCGCAAAAGTTCGCTCTGATCTTTTTACAGCAAGGTTTCAGGCTTTATAGGCAATGAGCACCAGGTCACCGCTGGAGTCAGCTGCGTATGGCTCGGCTGCAAGGTTACCGTAGAGTCTGATTTCCCGAAATCCAAGCGCACCAAGTTCTGTTTTCAATTCCTCCGAATAGATTGGCAGGAGATGGGCTGAAGTGAGTTGGATTTGCCAGGGCGCGTTTTCTTTCCGATGAAGAGAGAGGATGTTGAACTGGATCCGCCCGTCGGTTTCAAAATCGTAAAATCGCAGGAAAAGCCACTCTGTTGCACCGTCCTTGACGGATTGCGGTTCCATCCAGCGCTTTTTTTCTCCCATTACCAGGTCAAAATTGCGCATTTGCAGCACAAGCATGCCGCCGGGTTGAAGGAGCTCATTGAAGTCCCGCAGAGCCTTTTGCAGGTCCTTGTTGGAGTCAACGTGGGGTAAGGAATTACCCAGGCATAGTACCGCGTCGAACTGACCAGGCTGCCCAAAACTGGCGCTGATATTCCCGAATCCTGCCGTTTGGAAGGTCACTTTTTCGCCTGCTGCTTTGGCGTTCGCATCCGCCAGGCTGACCATTTCCGGAAAAAGATCTGAACCGGAGACTTGAAATCCAAGATTTGCCAGGGCAATCGCATGATGTCCGGTGCCGCAAGCGGTGTCTATCACCCGGATCTTGGAGGGATCTTCGCCGAGTGTGCGCAATTGCTGCTCCAAAAAGGGGAGTTCGTAAGCGAGGCGGTTTTCCCAGTTGACGAAATAGTCATAGATCGAAGCGAGTTTGTCGTACATACTAATTTCCTTTCAGGGGTTGGCAGTGCGGGCAAAAATGGGTGCCTCTTTGCCCAACAATGGTCTTGTTGACCGGCTGACCACAGCGAGGGCAAGGGTTTCCGGTTTGCTGATAGACCTGAAAATGGTTCTGAAAATCACCACCGCGGTATACCCAGTCGATACTAGCACCGTTGGTTTCAATTCCGAGCGCGAGGGTAAATCTGATAGATTCCAAGAGCGTTGCGGCAGTTTGTTGGTCGAGCGTTTCACTGGACTGCAAGGGGTGAACACCGGCTCTGAATAGCGCTTCATCGGTGTAGATATTTCCCATTCCAGCCAAAAAGTGTTGATCGAGCAAGAGGGGCTTGATTGCCCGCTTCCTCTCGTGAAGCATTTCATAGAACCTCTCCGGGGTCAGTGCCGGATCGTCCGGTTCCGGACCCAAAGCGGCAAACAGACTATTCGTATCATTCACAAGCCAAACCCTGCCGAATTTGCGAGTGTCATTAAACCCGAGACGCCAACCGGATTGGAAATCCAGCACCAGGCGGTCGTGTTTTGCGGGAGGGAATTCGCACGGTTCCACCCTGAGGTCGCCGCTCATGCGCAGGTGGAATACCAATATCGATTCGGAGAGGGTCAAGGTCAGAAATTTGGCTCTTCGACCTGTTTGAATAACTGTTTGTCCGGGCAGAAGTCCCTGGAAGGTATCCGCATCCGGTTCTGCCAGTGTGCGCGACCAAAGAAGACGGACGTTTTGGATGGTTTGTCCAATCAAAGAAGGGGCACTATCGGTACCCCTTCTCAAGTTTCTGGCGATGGTTTCGACTTCCGGAAGTTCAGGCACTTCGCTTACTCATTAAACATAGCCCCAACACTCGTGCCTTCATTCGCCCGTTTGATGACCTCTGCCAATAAGGGACCAATGCTGAGAATGGTTAATCGGCCGCCAAAAAGCGCCTGCTGCTCTGGGGATATGGGGATTGTATTGGTGGTGATGAAATGTTTCACCGGCAGGGCAGCCAGTCGTTCCGTTGCGTTTGCTGAGAGAACAGGATGGATAAACACCACGTAAACATCCCTGGCGCCGTTCAGTTTTGCCACCTGCACTGCCTCCACGATCGAGCCGCCAGTGTCGATTTCATCATCAATCAGCAAAACATCCCGTCCATGCACGTCTCCGATCAGATTCAGAGCCTGGGTGTGCTCCTTATTGCCAATGCGGCGTTTTTCGATAAATGCCAGCGGGATATTAAGGGCTTGTGCATATCGTCTGCCATGCTTGGCAAAGCCGAGGTCGGCTGTCAGCAAAACGGGATTTGTAAGGTTTGGAACTTTGCCCAACAAATAAGGTTTCAGGATGTGGTAAGCAGAAAGGACATCCCCAGGGATGTCAAAGAAGCCTTGAATTTGTCCGGCGTGAAGATCCATGGTGATATAGCGATCCGCACCAGCGGTTTCCATCATCTGTGCCACCAACTTGGCGGTAATTGGAACACGCGGCTGGTCTTTACGGTCTGAACGCCCATAGCACATATATGGGAAGACCAAAGTGATGCGTCCGGCTGAGTCCAGTTTGAGGGTTTGCGCCATGATCAGTAATTCCATCAGGTTGCGGTGAACCGGCATGGAGGTCGTCTGGATAATATAGCAGTCCTGCCCACGAACTGAGGCGTGCAGTTTGACAAAAAGGTTCTCGTTGGTGAATTCAATCACATCTCGTCCGCAAAGCTCCAGCCCGAGGTTGTCTGCAACCTCCTGAGCCAGATCAAGCGACGCTGTTCCAGCAAAAAGGCGGATATTACCATAGAGCAAACTGTGCAGGGTCTTACCAGGGGTCATCTGTTTTACGTTCCTTTCAGTTTTTGTTCCAATCCGATTTTAATATGCTCATCACGTGAACATCAATGTAGCGTCCATGCTTATACTCAGCCTGGCGGAGAGTACCTTCATTCACAAACCCAGCTTTCTCGTAAGCCTTTCTGGCTCTCGGGTTAGTATCGTAAACCCTCAGCCATATGCGGTTCAGGTTGAGTTCTTCGAAACCATAACGGCACATCGTGCGCATGGCCTCAGTGCCGTGGCCTTTGTTCCAATAATCCTTCTCACCGATCATGATACCAATTTCCACTGAACGCGCCTTCTGATCGATTGGGAAGAAAGATGTGTTCCCGATTACCACCCACTCATCATCGCTGTCCTCAGGATGTACTTCGATCACTAATGCATGCTCATCGATTGGGCGTGCTTTCATAGCATCGAACCAGCCTTCTTCTTCTACTGTTCCCATGGGGGCGTAGACTTCGAGGTTCTCAACGACTTCAGGATCGTTGATCCAGCGCAGAAATTGGGGAATATCCGTTCGTTCAGCAGAGCGGAGGCGGAGGTTGTGACCGTAAAGGTAAGGCATAAGTACTCCTAAGGCTCCAGTCGGTTTGGTCCCCTGAACAGGTAGACCGCATCCCGGATCGAGGGGAGGTTGAGCATGACCATCAAAAGACGGCTCAGCCCCAGCCCCAGACCGCCGTGCGGCGGGCAGCCATAGCGGAAGAAGTTCAGATAGTTCTGGATGGGTTCAAGGGTCAGACCTTTATCGAGGGCTTGTTTTGCCAGTTTTTCGTAGCGGTGTTCACGCTGAGCACCGGTGGTGATCTCCAACCCGCGTCCGAGCAGGTCGAAGCTTTTGGTGAGGGTGGGGTTGTCTTCGTGGAGCATGTGATAAAAAGGCCGCACCGTGAAAGGCCAGTCTTTGACGAAAACAAAGTCATGATCGAAGGTTTGCTTGATGTATTCGCCGAGCGCGCGCTCCGCACCGGGGTCAAGATCACCTTTGCGCTCTGGAGGCAGCTTGTAATCCATGCTTTTGAGGATCTGATAGGCTTCTGCCATCGTCAGGCGTGGGAAGGGGACAGCGGGCACTTGCAGATCTACATCAAAATACTCCTTGATGGCATCGTGGAATTTCGCGTCAACTGCCTGGTAGACATGCGCCAACCATTTTTCAGTAAATGCCATCACGTCTTCGTGGCTCTCAATCCAGGAGATTTCAAAGTCCACACCAGTAAACTCCGTCATGTGGCGCGAGGTAAAAGAGGGGTCAGCCCGGAAGACCGGTCCGATCTCAAAGATGCGTTCGAATCCGGCCGCCTGCGCCATCTGCTTGTAGAATTGAGGGGACTGCGCCAGGTAGGCTGTGCGGTCAAAGTATTCCACTTTGAAGAGTTCCGCGCCGCTCTCGCTGGGAGTTCCCATGATCTTGGGGGAATGAATTTCGATAAAACCGTTTTCAATCCAATATTCGCGCATGGCTTGTTCGGCACAGGTCTGGATTTCAAAAATCAGGCGATTACGTTCGCGACGCAGATCCAGGTAGCGCCATTCCATGCGGTAGTCCTGGTCTGGCAGATTGTCCGCAAAGGGTTCAAATGGAAGAGGAAGCTCAGCGTTGTTTTCTACGGTTAGCGATTCGAGCTGTATCTCAATGCCGCCGAGTTTAACAACCTCGTTTTCGACCACTGTGCCAGTGATCGTTAACGCGGATTCTGTTCCCAACGTTGAAATGGCTTCAGCCAGTTCAGGATTGCCTTTTTTCCAGTGAGCTATCTGCACCAGCCCGGTTTTGTCGCGCAGGATCAGAAACTGCATGCTTTTTTGATCGCGCAGGGTTTGCAGCCAGCCCTTGAGGGTGACCTGCTGACCGATTTTTGTCTTCAGGTCTTTAACGTAAGCTCGTTCCATATGGTCTTACTCCGATGATTCCAAAGAGTTATTTCGATTATACGTCAATAATACACGAACTGCTTCATTAGGGGAAATTCCGCGTTTTTGGACTTCTTCGACCAGGGAATTGACCAAATCTGCGGGTACATTTTGATTAAAATCTTTGAGCAAAGAGGCAATCAGCTGGCGGCGAATATTCGCCCGGATGGATGCCTGGTCCTTTGCGTGCCACTGACCACTTTCCCGCAAGTAAGCTGCGTGATTTAGGATGACCTCGGTCAGTTCCTGAATACCCTTAAACTCACAAGCCACGGTCTTCAGAATTGGGGGAACCCAATGTGCTGATGCGGTTTCATGCTCAGAATTTTCCCGAAAATCTTCCAGGTGATGTTTTCCGTTGTTGATGCTCCTGGCGTAGCCCATTTCAACCATGTTCCTGAGATACGTGACGCTTTGGTCAGCCCCAGGGCGGTCAGCTTTGTTGACCACCAGGATGTCCGCGATCTCCAGGATCCCGGCTTTGATCGATTGGATGTCGTCACCAGTACCGGGAGTGTCGACCACGATGGTCGTATGCGCCAGGTTGACCACATCCACTTCGGACTGTCCCGCGCCAACCGTCTCTATCAAGATAAAGCCGTAACCAGCGGCGTCAAAAACCTGGCTAAGAGCTTCAGTTTGCTCTGCCAACCCTCCCAATGCCCCCCGTGAAGCCATGGAACGAATAAAAATCTGCTTATCGTCCTGCAAATCGAGCATACGCACCCGGTCACCCAGCAGCGCGCCGCCCGTGAAGGGGCTGGAAGGATCCACAGCGATGATGGCAACTTTCTGTTCGGGTTCACGCCGGCGCAGCTCCCGCGCAAGGGCATTCACGAGGGTGCTTTTTCCTGATCCAGGCGGACCTGTGATGCCAATTTTGTGCGCAGATCCGGTCTCAAGGAAGAGTTCTTCGAGTGCAGCCTGGCCAGCGTCTGTTCTGTTCTCAACCTGGCTCAAAATGCGAGAAAGGGCAAGCCTGTTGCCCTTTCTTAGTGCGTCGAGTGAAGCTGAGGTCATGCCTACGCTTTCGATTTCACAGCTTCACGAATGTCTTTGCAGACTTCACGCGTGTCTGTGCCAGGTCCATAGATTTTGTAGACCCCTTGATCGAGCAGGGTTTGAATGTCGTCTTCAGGGATGATTCCGCCCAGAAAAAGCACCACATCTGTTTGTCCGTTCGCTCGGAGGTCGGCGATCACCTGTGGCACCAGAGCGTTGTGTGCGCCGGAGAGAATAGAAAGCCCAACAACGTCCACATCCTCCTGCAAAGCGGCTTCGGCAATCATTTCGGGGGTCTGGCGCAAGCCGGTGTAGATGACTTCCATGCCGTCATCCCGCATTGCGCGCGCCACAACTTTAGCGCCCCGGTCGTGACCATCCAACCCGGGTTTGGCAATCAAAACGCGAATCTTTTTCTCGGTCATTGACTCTCCTTTTCGTTGTCGCTTAGATTATAACGCCTTCCGCGACCTTTTGGCAGTTTTTATCGTTCTGCCGCGCTTTGATACTTGCTGGTTCCCTTGATCTGCAAGATTTCGCCGTAATACAAACGGTGGTAATCTCCGCCATCATACTGATCGTGGATGAAGGGCGCGAGGAAATGATCCGGTTTGTAATCTGAAAAGTAGATTTTTTTGCATTCCACGCTCAACTCCGCCTCGGCGAAAGTCGGCGAACTGACCAAATCCGCTGCTACCACGCTCAACTGTGTTTTGGACAGCTTGTCCTCATCTCTGCCGGAAACCCTGCCGAGGTATCCCAGGTCCCTTCGAAAATCTTTGGGGAAGGCTGTCAGGGTGAAGCTGTCATAGCGTTCCATGAACTCGTAGGTGAACCGGCTTGGTCGCACCACAACCAATGCCGCAGGAACACTCCACATCGTGCCAAACAAGCCCCAGCCGATGGTCATGCAGTTGAAATCCCCTTTGGCAAAGTCACCGCTGGTCAACAGTACCATCTGGCGATCAAAAAGGTGGTGAGGTGAAACTGAAAAATCAAAAGGGTCGATTACATGTAGATCCATTAATTCCTCCGAAAGTATTTATGCCTTATTGTAACAAATCGTATGGGCTGCCTGTTGTATAATTGCGAGCAGGTTTCCTATGTCTAAGCTAAGCAAGCATCGTCTGAACCTGATCATCCGTTGGGGGGGCACACTTCTCTCCATCGGGATCTTGATCTATCTCCTCAGCCGGGTTGGTTGGGGGGAAGCCTGGCAGACCATCCGCCAACTGACTGCCTGGCGTATTTTACTGGTTTTGGTGCTGGTATTCGTTTCACGCCTGGCGACTTTTGGCCGGTGGTACACCCTGCTAAAGGATCAGACCCCCACACTCAGTATCGTGGACACACTCAAGCTCACATTTGCGGGTCTTTTCGCCTCGAACGTTCTGCCCACCACGATCGGGGGCGACGTTCTGCGCCTGGCGGGGGCTGTCCGGCTTGGCCTGAGCGCCAGCCTGGCTGCGGCTTCGCTGGTGGTGGACCGCCTGGTCGGGATGACGGGCATGGCGTTGATGCTGCCTTTTTCCCTGCCTGGGCTGAGCGCATATCTGCATTCGCGCAATCTTTCTGCCCCGGCGGGAAGCATGGCGCTGCCGCTCATCAGCCGCCTCAATCAGGGCGTTCGAAAGGTGCTGCAAAACCTGCGCTTCTGGTCAAAACACCCTCTTATCCTGCTAAAGGCACTCGGATTTACGCTGATCCATCAGGCTGCTATTTACCTGATCATCCGCGTCCTGATCGAGGGCATGGGGGAGACGCTCAGTTTCTGGCAGATCGCCGGCATCTGGAGCCTAACCTACTTCATCAGCCTTTTGCCCATCTCTATCAACGGATTGGGATTGCAGGAAATCACCATCACCAATCTCTACACCCTGCTTGGCGGACTTTCCCCTGCCACGAGCATCGCGCTGGCGCTGATCCTGCGCCTGGTTTGGCTGTTTGGCAGCCTGCCGGGAGCCTTTTTCATCGGCGAAGTACTGGCTGGCAAGTCCCCAGCCGAGTTGGAAGAGTCCCTCCCTGAGGAAACGTTATGAGCCAAGACGAGACCCAAAAATTTCTGCGCCACTGGTTATTACTGCTGGGCACGGCTTGCGTTTGGTTCTTGTGGGAGAGCCGCTATGTGCGTAATATCTGGTTCATGGGGATGGCTGGCATGGCGCTGGTTTGTGCTATTTTGTTTTTCCTGACCTGGAAACTCAAAAAGAATTTTGTCGAAAAGATTCCATCTCCAAAGAATGAGGTGGGCAGCTGGACTGCTTTTTCACTGGTCGCCCTTGTGGTAACTGCGCTGTTCTTCAACCTCCGGTTTTACATTTTCAGCTACGGTAGCGGCAGATTTGCCATCGCGATTGGAGTTTCGGGCATTTTCGGGTTGATTTTTTCCCGCAAATTGGAATCTTCACCCTATCTTGCCTTCGCCAAATGCCTGCTGGTGTTTGCAGTACTGCACCGTGTGGCAGCTTTTGTACCCGAGATCCAAAGCGGACCTTTCGCGCTGGGTTGGTCCGAAGGCAGCCGTTTTTACAACGCGTCGCTCTTTGCATCTGAGGGCATTTACGGTTCCAGGCTGCCTCTGCCCGTGCTGCACCCAAGCCGCTACCTGATGCAGGCGCTGCCATTTTTAGTTGGCATTCGCTCCATCCTCTTCCACCGCGTCTGGCAGGTGGCGCTTTGGCTCGGAATGACCCTTTGGGGCAGTTGGCTGATGGCAAAACGCTTCAACGGTTCAGCAAAAGTTTCGCTACCTTGGCTGACCGCTTTGCTCTTCCTTTTCTTTTTCCAGGGCGCGGTCTATTACCACCTGATGGTCTGCGTCGTGCTGGTTTTGCTGGGTTACAAAAAAGATAGCCCCCTGCGGACGCTACTCTTCGTGCTGCTTGCCTCTGCCTGGGCGGGCATCAGCCGGGTCAACTGGATGCCTGTACCTGGCTTGATGGCGGTCGCGCTCTACTTGCTTGAGACACCTTTCAACGGCAAAAAATGGCTCAAATACTTGATCTGGCCAATCGTTTGGGTGATTGCTGGTTTTGTGGTCGCTTACTTCACCAAACAGGGCTATATCGTCATATCCGGCGAGGACCCTGCTCTGTTCGATTCAGCTTTTTCTTCCGCGCTGCTTTGGAGACGCTTGTGGCCTAACGCGACTTTCTTCCTGGGCATCGTGCCGGCGATCCTGCTGGTGATGCTGCCGGGGGCGGCATTATTCTGGCTCAGGTTCCGCCAAAAAAGCCTGCCCTCCATGCACTGGCTGCAGTGGCTGGGATTGGCTGGGATCCTGGGGGTCTTCTTCGCGGGTGGATTGGTGGTCAGTGTGAAAATAGGCGGCGGGGGCGACCTTCACAACCTGGATGGTTTCCTGGTCTTTTGGGTTCTGATTGTGGGCAGCATCCTGGCGATGAGTTTGCGCTCAACCCAGCCAAATGAATATGCCGCAGAAAGCCAATCCTGGCGATTCTGGCTGGCGATGGCGGTGATCATCCCGGCTTTCTTTGCTTTCATGCGCTCAGGGTACTGGTCTTTTAGCGCTGCTCAATCGCAGGGGACTGAGCTAAGCGATCTGAAACGCGCTGTTGCGGTGCTCGAAGAAAATGGCGGCGATGTGCTCTTCATCTCGGAGCGCCAGTTGCTCACTTTTGGTGAGCTTGATCTACAGGTTGTGCCTGATTACGAAAAAGTTTTCCTGATGGAAATGGCGATGGGCAACAACATCGAATATCTGAGCCGCTTCCGACAACAGTTGGAGGATCATACTTTTACTGCAATCATTAGTGATCCGCTTTCAACCAACATCCAGGGCAGCAATCGCGGCTTTGCGGATGAAAACAATGCCTGGGTGGAGCAGGTGGTGCTGCCGATGTTAGCGGAGTACGAAGGCGTGCTTTCCTGGCGCAATGGAGAAATTAACCTGCTTGTACCGCAGGGTGAAACTATATTAATTCAGCAATTGTTGGAATCCCAGCAACCCGGCAATTAGATATTCTTCTCGGGATCAACGACCTCGCGGATGGCGTAGGTCTTTTTGTCCTGCGATTCGTAATATGTGCGCATGACCAGCTCGGCGATCAGCCCCAGCAGCATTGCCAGAAAGCCCAGAATGAACATCATGACGCTGATCTGGAACCAGGGCGAACCCAAAACCGACACCGCGGCAACAATCCGCCGGATCGCGAGCCAAAGGAAGAGCGCGAAACTGATTCCCATCAGTCCCAAACCTACTCCTCCAAAGAGGTAGATCGGCTTTTGCGAGAATTTCGTCAGGAATTGCACCGTGAACAGGTCCAGGATGACCTTGATGGTACGTTCAAGCCCATAATTTGCTTTGCCGTGCTTGCGCGGGTGATGGTGCACTACTACTTCGCTGATCTTTCCGCCGGCTTCCTTGGCATAGACCGGGATAAAGCGGTGCATTTCGCCATAGAGGTTGATGGACTGCAGAATCTCGCGCCGGTATGCCTTGAGCGTGCAGCCATAGTCGTGCAAGTGCACGCCGGTGCTGGAGGAGATCAGCCTGTTTGCGATGTGAGAGGGGAGGTTGCGCGTCAGCTGGTTGTCCTGGCGGTTTTTGCGCCAGCCGCTGACAACGTCGAAGCCCTTGTCCAGTTCTTCCAGCAGCAAGGGGATGTCTGCAGGGTCGTTTTGCAGGTCGGCATCCATCAGGATTACCACGTCTCCATCGGACTGGTTGATGCCGGCGCTGATGGCGGCGGTTTGCCCGTAGTTGCGGCGGAATACCACCATCCTCACCCGCTCGGGTGCCTGTTCGTGCAGCTGGCGGATGACTTCAACGCTGGCGTCGTGGCTGCCGTCATCCACGAATGTCACATCCCAGTCCATCTCCAGCGGCTGCATGGCCGCTTCGATCTGTTCAAACAGCTCAGGCAGGTTTTTTTCTTCGTTATAGACCGGCACGACAATCGAGAGTTTCATATTTGCTCCAAACGCATTTATCACTTGCCTGATTATAACGCCTGGCAGAGCCTGCGCAATAAAGTCGGGTATAATTTTTGCGATGAACACCAAGAATGACGAAAGTGTGCTGGCTGCGCAAAAGCGCCCGGAAGATCCGGTGGATCTGGCTTTGCGCCCCTCAGCCCTGGATGAACTGATTGGGCAGGACCTGGTCAAGGAAAACCTGCGTATTCAGATCCAGGCAGCCAAGCAGCGCGAAGAAGCGCTTGAACACGTTCTGTTTCACGGACCTCCCGGGCTTGGCAAGACCACCCTGGCGCACATTCTCGCGACTGAAATGGGGGTGAACATCAAAGTCACCTCTGGTCCTGCCATTGAAAGGGCAGGGGATCTGGCAGCTATTCTGACCAATTTGCGCGCTGGGGATGTTTTGTTCATTGACGAAGTCCATCGTTTGGGGCGGATGGTGGAGGAGATACTTTACCCTGCCATGGAAGACTACGCCCTGGATATCATCATCGGCAAAGGACCCGCGGCTCGTTCCGTGCGCCTGAAACTGCCGCGCTTCACCGTGGTTGGCGCAACCACCCGCCTGGCACTGCTCAGCGCGCCGCTTAGGGCGCGTTTCGGGGCAGTCTATCGCCTGGATTATTATGACTCCAAAGCCCTGTCGGACATTATTCGGCGAGGAGCCCGCTTGCTGAATGTGCCTTGCGAAGAGGACGGCATCCTCGAAATCGCACGCCGTGCGCGCGGCACGCCCCGTATTGCTCTGCGCATGCTGCGTAGGGTGCGCGACTATGCCGAGGTCAAAGCTGGCGGTCATATCACTGCCCAGGTTGCAGAAGCTGGCTTGAGCATGATGAATATCGACGGAATCGGTCTGGATGAAATGGACCGACGCATTCTTTTGACCATCATTGAGAAATATAACGGCGGACCGGTTGGTCTCAACACGATCTCCGCTTCTGTCAGTGAGGAATCCGACACCATCATGGATGTAGTCGAGCCCTATTTGCTGCAGCTCGGTTTCATTGACCGCACCGCCCAGGGGCGCGTGGCGACCAAGGCTGCTTATGAGCACCTGGGGATCACCTACGTGCCATCCACTGCACAACCTGATCTTTTTAATGGTGCAGCCTGACTCTTTTCCATGAAAACCGAAGATTTTTTTTACGATCTGCCTACAGAATTTATCGCCCAGACTCCGGCTGAGCCGCGCGATCACTCGCGCCTGATGGTGCTTGAGCGCGAAACCGGACGCATTAGCCATCACCGTTTTTTTGAGATTGGTCAGTTTATACGCCCGAACGACTTGCTGGTGGTAAACGAGACACGCGTTTTTCCTGCAAGATTTTTTGGCTCCAAGTTGCCCGGAGGTGGCAGGGTGGAGCTTTTGCTGCTGAAGAAGCTTGATGACCTCACTTGGGAGTGCCTGGTGGGGGGCAGCGGCATGAAACCCGGACGGCAGATCCAGGTGACGGAGGGTCCACTGGCGGAGGTGCTTGAAGATCTGGGGGAATCACGGCGCTTGATGCGTTTTGCGGAGCCGATAGAAGGGGCTTTTGACCGCGCGGGGCACGTGCCCCTGCCGCCATATATCCTCGCCTATAAGGGTGACCCTGAGCGTTACCAGACGGTGTTCAACAAGACCCTTGGGTCGGCCGCAGCTCCAACCGCCGGGCTGCACTTCACGCCTGCTTTACTCGAAAAACTACAGCAGCAGGGTGTGGGACTGGCGAAAATTGACCTGCACGTTGGGCTGGATACTTTTGCGCCGGTGACAGAGGAAGATCCGGAAACTCATCATATCCACAAAGAATGGTGCGCGATCAGCGCGGAAACTGCCCAAATGATTAACCAGGCCAAGCAAAATGGGGGCAGGGTAGTAGCGGTCGGCACGACCACGGTGCGCACGCTTGAAAGTGCGGCTGCGCGTAGTCAAAACGGATCGCTGCAGGCATGGCAGGGAGACACCAGCCTTTTCATCCTGCCGGGTTATCGGTTTCGGGTGGTGGATGCCATGGTCACGAATTTCCACCTGCCAAAATCCACACTGCTGATGCTGGTCAGTGCTTTTGCCGGCAGAGAGACCATGCTCAACGCTTACGAAATCGCCAAAGAGAAAGGTTATCACTTCTTTTCCTTCGGCGACGCGATGCTGCTGCTGTGATAAGGGACTTTTACCTGATTCTTATATCTATCCACTAAACTTAGGGCTTGGAACATTAATTGCAACGTGTTTTCTGTTGCAAAGAAAACAAAAAACGAGGAAAAGCACACCATGATGCGATTTGATAAGTTCTCTGAGAGGGCTCAGGATGTGGCAGCTCGTGCTGCTGAGATTATTCAACGATATGGTCACAATCAGATTGATTCAGAGCACATTCTGCTTGCTCTGATCGAACAGCCTGAAGGCACTGTTTCCCAATTAATTGAGATGGCTAATGCCGAACCTGGAGTTATTGCCGACAGGTTGGATGTGATCCTGCGAACCACGCCAAAAGCCAACATTTTTGGTGGTCCATCCGGGCAGGTCTTTTTGACCCCGCGGGTTAAGATGGTGGTGGATCTTGCCAAGACGGAAGCCAACCGCCTCGGGGATGAATACATTTCAACTGAACATCTCTTCCTGGCTGTGCTTTCGGAGAAGAACACCCAGCTGGCTCGTTTGCTGGAAGAATTCAATCTCACCCGCCAAAATGTCTATGAGAACGTGCTCGAATTGCGCGGTGCCAAGAAAGCCACCGGGCGCAAGTTTGAGTCGCGCTACAAGACCCTTGAAAAATACTCCCGCAACCTGACCCAGGCTGCTAAAGAAGGCAAACTTGATCCTGTTTTTGGTCGTGAATCTGAAATCATGCGCGTGATACAGGTGCTTTCACGCCGCACCAAGAACAACCCGGTTTTGATCGGTGGAGCCGGCGTGGGAAAGACCGCTATCGTCGAAGGCTTGGCGCAGAAAATTGCCAATGACGACGTGCCCGAAATTTTGGCGGACAAGATCGTGGTCGCGCTTGACCTTGGCGCTATGGTTGCTGGCACACGCTTCAGAGGGGAATTTGAGGAACGCCTCAAGAATACGATTGAGGAGATCCAGGATTCCGACGGTGAAGTGATCCTGTTTATTGACGAGCTGCATACCGTGGTGGGAGCAGGGGCCGCGCAGGGCGCCATGGATGCCTCGAACATGCTCAAACCAGCTCTGGCGCGCGGCGATTTGCAGTGCATCGGCGCGACAACCAGCGATGAATATCACAAGTACATTGAGAAAGATGCCGCGCTTGAACGCCGCTTTGCTCCTATCTATGTGGAAGAACCAAGCATCGAAGACACCGTCAAGATGCTGCGCAGTCTGCGGGATCGCTACGAGGCGCATCACAATGTGGTGCTTTCGGACCAGGCTCTGGAAGCCGCCTCGAAGCTATCCGCGCGCTACATGACTGGCCGCCGTCTGCCTGACAAGGCAATCGACCTGATGGACGAGGCAGCAGCGAAACTGCGCGTAGCCTTGTATTCGATGCCGGATGATCTCAAGCAGGAGAAAAAGGAAATTGATCGGCTTACGGCTGAAGAAGAGCAGGCTGGGGTGGAGCGCGACTATGAACGCGCGGTCAAATTGAAGGCCGAACGCCTGCGCCTTGAAGAAGAATTCAAGGAAAAACGCAGCCTCTGGGAAGCAGAGCATAAACTGGATGACATTGTGGACGCAGATGATATCGCTTCCGTCATTCACCAGTGGACTGGTATCCCAGTAACCCAACTGCTCGAGTCAGAATCACAAAAACTGCTTGAAATGGAAGCCCGGCTGCACGACCGCATTGTCGGTCAGGATGAAGCCATCAAGGCAATATCCGATGCCATCCGGCGCGGTCGCTCCGGACTGAAAGACCCCAATCGTCCTATTGGATCATTTATCTTCATCGGTCCTTCCGGCGTGGGTAAGACTGAGCTGGCAAAAGCGCTGGCGGAATTCCTCTTTGACGACGAGGACGCCCTGGTGAGGGTGGATATGAGCGAATACCGCGAGCAGCATACCGTTTCGCGGTTGTTTGGGGCGCCTCCTGGTTATGTCGGCTATGAGGAGGGCGGGCAGCTCACGGAGGCGGTGCGGCGCCGGCCCTACCGGGTCATCCTCCACGCTGCTCTAAAGTATGCTACAAAT
>DNOU01000097.1 GCA_003501835.1 Anaerolineaceae bacterium
TCTCCCACCCTTGGGAGGATGTTTTTCTTATTTGTTCGGTGATCCATACCGGAAAACGCTTTTCAGATGTATCCTTTAAAGCCGTTCCTGTATAATAATGAAGTGTCATTTTCCGCCTGAAAGTGGAAGGCGGTTGAATATGAGAGGTGGCATGAATTCGATTTTGGAAGTTCATCAACTGGTCAAAAAGTTCGGCGATTTTACTGCTGTGAATGGAATCTCCTTTGACATAAAAGAGGGGGAAATCTTCAGTCTGCTTGGACCGAACGGTGCCGGAAAGACGACAACCCTATCCGTCCTTTCGACGCTGCTGGAACCAACCTCGGGCGATGCAACCATCGATGGTTATTCAGTGCTCACCGAACCAATGGGAATCCGGCGCTGTATCGGCGTTGTTCCCCAGGAAATCGCACTCTATGATGATCTTTCTGCCCGTGAGAATCTGGCATTCTGGGGTCAAATGTATGACCTGTCGGGAAAGGTGCTGAAAGACCGCATCGATGAAGTGCTGCAGCAGATCGGTTTGGCGGACAAGGCGAACCAGCGCATTAAAACCTATTCCGGAGGAATGAAGCGACGGGTGAACATTGGAGTCGGGCTACTCCATCGCCCCAGGCTGTTGTTCATGGATGAACCCACCGTGGGTATCGATCCCCAGTCCCGCCGGGCAATTCTAGACGCGATCAAGGCTCTCAACCAGCAGGGAATGACTGTGCTTTACACAACCCACTACATGGAAGAAGCACAGGAGATTTCAGACCGGGTGGGGATTATCGACCACGGTGAATTGATTGCCCTGGGCACACAGGCAGAACTGACCCGGCAGGTGGGTGAGAATGAAACACTCATTTTACACATCAATGAATTGGACGATCCGCAGCTCCTGTGCGATCGTTTACAGACCTTGTCAGGGGTTGTAAACGCTGAACAGACCAACCACGATATCAACCTGGTGACGGTGGAAGCTTCCAATATTCTTGCCCAGGTGGTGTCGATTTCGAATGAAATGCATATCAAAATCCATTCTGTTGACATTCACGAACCCAATCTTGAGACGGTCTTCCTAAATCTCACCGGACGGGCATTGCGGGATTAGATAGAGGTCGAAATGGGAAAAGCGCTTCTTATTGGATGGAAGGATCTGCGACTGGCATTTCGCGACCGTGCAGCGTGGATCCTGATGCTGCTGGCTCCATTGATGCTAATCATTGCCATGGGTCTTGTCACAGGAGGATTCAGCAGCTCAGGCGGCACAATTGAGAGCATCCCGGTGGTGTTGGTCAATTCGGATGGAGGACAGATCGGCAACGAACTGGTCACCGTTTTCCAGAGTCAGGATTTGAAGCAATTGTTTGCTGTCACCCAGCAAGCTGAAGCTGCAACGGCCCGCCAGCTTGTTGATTCTGACAAGGCAGCTGCAGCGGTGATCATTCCGGCGGGATTTACAAAAAGCATCCTCCATTCGTCTGCTTCTGGGCAAACTGGCGACCTGGTTCAACTTCAGCTTTATGCAAATCCAACGCGGACGACCAGCGTAGGCGTGGTCAAATCTGTCCTGGATGAGTTTCTCAACCGTGTGGAAAGTTCAAGGATTAGCGGTGAGGTGGCAGTTTCCATGCTGCTCTCCCGGGGTCTGATCCAACCTGGTCAGGCTGCCCAGGTTGGCAGTCAGGTTGGAAACCAGATGGCAGCCTCGGCAGCAAATTGGATCTCCGTCAAACCAACCACCACCTCCGGTGCGAGTGTGGAGTTCAACATCCTGGCGTACATGGCACCTGGCATGGCGCTCATGTTCCTGATGTACACAGTCACCAACGGAGGCAGGTCCCTGTTGGTTGAAAGAAGGGAAGGCACATTGTCACGTTTGCTGATTTCTCCGGTCAGTGTGCGGCAGGTGCTGGCAGGCAAGGTGCTGGGTATTTATTTCACAGGTGTACTGCAGGAGTTGATCCTCATTTCAACCTCCGCCCTGCTTTTCAAATTGAGCTGGGGCTCACCTTTGAATGTTTTCCTCGTGGTACTGGCGGTGGTTTTTGCTGCTATGGGCTGGGGCAGCCTGGTGACGGTGATGGCAAAAACTCCCACCCAGGTTTCGAATCTGGGCTCCACTCTGATGTTGATCTTTGCAGTGCTGGGAGGCAGTTTCTTCAGCATCGAATCCATGCCCTCCTGGTTCAAAGTGATCAGCGGGATCACGCCCAATGCATGGGGCATCCAGGCGTTCAACGGTCTTGCCCGCGCAGCGACTCTGGGCGAGATTCTGCCAACACTCTGGCCGCTGCTCTTGATGGGCGTGCTTCTATTTGGGATCTCTGCCTACTTAATGCGCAAACACCCGCTGATTTCAAACTGAGACACAACGATATGAAAAAAATCTTCGCCATTTTTCGCAAAGAGGTACTGGTCAGGTTTGCCAACAAGTCAGAATGGCTGTATTACCTCATTCTGCCGATTCTCTTCACTCTGGTCATTTCTGCCGCCTCGGAGCCGATCCAGAACTCACGCATCACAGTGTTGACTACCAATCAGGCAAATTCAGCCGTGGCAAACCTGTTGATGGATGATCTTTCCCGTTCGCAAGTGATTAACCTAAAGTCGGTGACAACAGCGGAGGGTATCAACTTGATGAAGCAGAGATCTGCCTCTGCATACCTGGTCATTCCTCCAAACTTCGATCTGAATGCGACTGAAGGAGGAACTGCTGTGGTCAATTTGCAGGAACTCCCGAACAATTTAAACGCCATGTCAGCCGCCCAGGCAATTTCAGCATCAGTTGGAAGGGTAAGCGGATTGGTGGCCATTGGCGAGCTCGCTGCCCAAAGTGCTGAAAAAATTCAACCCTTTGCGTTACCTGAAATGCGGACGCAGTTTGTCAATGAAGCTATCGGAAAAGCCTCTGCATCATTGAATACTTCCCCCGCCAGGTTGAGTGTGGTAGAGGCATCCACAACGGACAAAATTCCTTACGATCCGCGGGCAAACAGCTCCGCCGGGCAAATTGTCACCTGGGTATTCATTCCCCTGTTTGGCATAGCAGCGAGTTTTGCCTACGAGAGGCAGACAGGCACATTGAAAAGGGTCCTGGTGACTCCGGTGTCAAGATCCACCTATCTTTTTGGTATGATCAATAGCAACATGGTGATCGCCCTGGGGCAGATGATCTTGTTGATGATCTTTGGATCGCTCGTCATGAAAGTTGCCTGGTGGCGAGATCCTGCTGCAATCGGCATAATTCTGGTTGCCTCAATTCTTTCTGCGGCGGCACTTGGCACCGCACTGGGTACCTTTGTCAAGACTGAAGCCCAGGCAAACGGCTTATCGATCATGCTGGGCATGGTCATGGCCATGTTAAGCGGATGCTGGTATCCCATTGAGCTGTACCCGTTGGCAGTTCAAAATGCTTCGAAGGCGCTGCCTACCCGCTGGGCGGTTCAGGGAATGCTGGATGTGCTGGTGCGCGGGCAGGGAGTGGCGGGAATTTTACCTGAAGCGGGAATTTTAGTCGGCTTTGCGGTAATTTTCTTTGCCATAGGTATCCTGCGCTTCAAGTATGAGTAAAAAACTCACGGGTTCAGTACGAATACGCGGGAGTCTTCGCCCTGGAAGGTCAGCTTTCATCTCTTTTCCAAACGGTACAAG
>DNOU01000031.1:0-2552 GCA_003501835.1 Anaerolineaceae bacterium
GAGCGAAAGTGAGTCTCACCCCGGGTGCCTGGGATTATGTTTGTAACCAATCGCTTTATTATGCCTATATGAAGGTACTGCCGCGGGTTCTGGGATGGATGCGGCAAAAACGCACGTCTGAGACCCAGCAGGAGGTTTCATGATGCTTCCGCGAGTGAGAATTGCCCACCTGCCCACAAAAATCGAGACCCTGGAGCGCCTTTCCGCAAAGCTGGGCGGTCCGGTCATCCTCTGCAAGCGGGATGATCAGACCGGGCTGGGGATGGGTGGCAATAAAACACGCAAACTGGAGTACGTACTGGCTGATGCACAGTCGCACGGTTCAAAGACGTTGATCACTGTGGGATCCATTCAATCCAATCACTGTCGGCAGACCGCAGCCCTGGCTGCCCGCTATGGGATGGGGTGCATCCTGGTGCTTTCTGGCACCAAACCTGAAATTGCAGGCGGGAACCTGCTTTTGGACCAGCTTTTCGGAGCGGAAATCGTTTGGACAACACGTGAAGAGCGCGATGAAACCCTGAAGAAGGTTTTTGAGCAGGCCTGGGATTCGGGCAGACGGCCGCTGCTGGTGCCGCTGGGTGCTTCAAATGTGGTGGGCACGATGGGGTATTTTACGGCCTTTGAGGAATACCTGGATCAGGGGGTGCCGGTGGATTGGATGGTGGTGGCTTCCTCCAGCGGGGGCACACAGGCAGGGCTGGTACTGGGAGCCAAAAAACATGACTGGCGTGGCAGGATCCTGGGCATCAGCATTGACCACCCGGCAGCCGAATTGCAGAAGACTGTAAGTGGTCTTGTCAACGACGCCGCTGATCGAATTGGAGAACCATTTCGGGTGCAGCCTGAAGAAATCCTGGTGAATGCAGATTACCTGGGGGGTGGCTACGCTGTGATGGGTGAGCCCGAGATCGAAGCCATTCGTCTATTTGCCCGCGAAGAAGGTTTGCTGCTTGATCCGGTGTATACCGCCAGGGCTGCCGCAGGCTTAATCGATCTTACCCGCCGCGGATTTTTCGACCGCAGCCAGACCGTTTTATTCTGGCATACAGGTGGATCACCTGCCCTGTTCGCCGAGCCCTATCAAAGCCAGCTGCAGCCTGCAGAGTAATCGATTGCGGCGCCTGGCATGCGGTCATGTTAAATTGAGGTGCTATAATCGGATTACCCGACAGGGAAGATGATGAATATTGATATTGCAACCACCCTGAAAACAATCCTGGTGATGCTGGTCATTGCTGTGGTGATAGCCATTGTCATCGGGGTCCGCACCATCCGATCCGGGCAGCATCTCGAGTTCTACCGCAAACGGCACGACCTTGTGGAACGAGGCTGGCGCTTTCTGTTGATTGCGATTGGTTTGGTTGCCTTTGGCTTGATCCTGGTTCGCTTCGGTGAACCGGTGGCATACCGTTATTTTCCACCCTCTCCCACCATCACCCTCACACCTACCATCACCCAGACACCTACCATTACGCAAACCCCCATTGCCACCAACACCCCGACCATTACGATGACATTGTCGGTCACATATACGCCAGGTTTACCCCAGGATGTGCAGGCGACCATTCAAACACCCATGGGCGTGAATAATGATGCTGTTTTCAGCGACATCCAGGTTTCCACCAAGACCAAGGATGGACTGGTCATTGATCCACAAACTTCATTTGACCCACCTGTGACCCACCTTTTTGGCGGCTTTTCCTATGACAAGATGGCGCTGGGTGTGCAGTGGTCGGCAGTGTGGTTATACGGAAATGAAATCAAATGTATTGAAACGAAACCCTGGACATATTCACCGGGCGGGTACGGCTACACGGATTGCCAACTTCCTGCTGACCAATGGATTCCGGGCGAATATACTGTCGAAATTTTCGTGGGTCAGACCTGGAAGGCGTCTGGTTACTTTACCATTGCCGGACAGGTCACTGCAACCAGCAGCGCGCCGCAGGCAACGGCAACCCCGACCCTCACACCCTCCCCCACAAAAGCACCTTAGATCCTGCCATGCTCATCAAACTGCTGCAGCGAATATCGCAGCGGTTTTGTTATCCTGAAGTTACTGCCTCACCAATTTGAATCGGAGTGTTTATGTTAGAATAATCTCCAGAAAGGAGGATCATGCTCAAACGATTGTTGATTTACCTTTCAAGGGCAAGATGGGCGCAGCGGTTGATCTCCCGATGGGGATTTGCACGTAGAACAGCCTTAAGGTTTGTAGCAGGCGAGCAGCTTTCTGACGCCATCCGGGCAGTGAAGGAGCTCAATGAATCCGGAGTTCAGGCGACACTGGACTACCTCGGGGAGAATAACCAAACCGAAGCAGAAACCCGCGAGGCCACCGACCGCCTCATTGAAGTGTTGGATGCGATCCATGAAAACAACTTGCGGGCGAATCTTTCCCTCAAACTCAGTCAAATCGGATTGCTGTTAAGTGAAGAACTCTGCGAGCAGAATCTTTTTCGCGTTCTGGACGAGGCTGCCCGTTTTGGCATTTTCGTCCGTATTGATATGGAAGATTCCCCGCTGACCGAACAGACGATCACCATTTT
>DNOU01000031.1:2648-7246 GCA_003501835.1 Anaerolineaceae bacterium
TTCCACCCATCCCGGCAATTGGCACCCATGCCAGCAGTCACATCAATACCACGATTGAAATGATGCAGAAAATCCAGGCTCCAGCAAATTCAGTGGAGTTCCAACTGCTTTACGGTATTCGGCGGGATTTGCAGAAATCCCTGGTTGACCGGGGATACCCGGTGAGGGTGTATACGCCATTTGGCACGCAATGGTATCCCTATTTCATGCGGCGACTGGCTGAACGTCCGGCGAATCTAAAATTCTTCCTTTCGAATTTCATAAAAGGTTGATGGAAAATGAACGCGGCTGGTGAGAATCTGACGCTGAACCTGGCATTGGTGACCGGGGGGTCAAAAAGGTTGGGCAGGGAAATTGTGATGGGTTTGGCGAAGAGGGGTTATGCCATAGGGCTGCATTATCACCGCTCAGCGAAGGAAGCTTTAGACCTGGCAGATGAACTGGAAGGGGAAGGCACGCCTGTTGTAATGCTCCCGGGAGATCTGCGTTCAACGGTTGAAGTTCGCAAGATCTTCAAGAAAATCGACGACTCTGGATTTCCACTAAAAGTATTGGTCAACTCTGCAGCGATGATGGACCGCAAATCTTTGACAAAGATGGCGGTCAGAGAGTGGGATTCGCTATTTGACCTCAACCTGCGCGCGGCCTGGTTGTGTTCGGTCCTGGCAGCCGAACGCATGGTAGTCGGCGGGTCGATCATCAATATTTCGGATGTGGGCGCAAAACGCGCCTGGAGTGGGTTTGGCGCCTACTCGGTGACCAAAGCGGCGCTCAATTCTCTCACCATGGTACTTGCACAAACCCTGGCGCCGAATATCCGGGTCAATGCAGTGGCTTTAGGACTGGTGATGCCGGGTGCTTCCATTTCGCCCGAAGCCTGGCAAGACCTGGTTCAGAAAACGCCCTTGAAACGCCCTGTGGACGTTAAGGCGATCATGAATACCATTGCCTTTCTCCTGGATAATGGCTACATTACGGGCGAGATCATCAATGTGGACGGCGGGAGACAACTGATTTAACCATGGAAAAACGCCCCTCTTTATTCACTGCCTTTTTTACCATTTTCCGACCAGGATTGATCCTGGCGGTTCTGCTCACCACCCTTCTTGGATTGGGGATTGCCCGTCAGCTGGCGGTTCCAATCAATATTTCGAATGCCATTCTTGGGTTTGTTCTTGTAATTCTGCTGCTTGAATCCAGAGCGTTTCTGGAAGCTTTTTATCGCCATCCAACGGCACCGGAGAACCGGATGGCTCATAACACCAAAGTGGATGATCCTTACCTGGCAGCAGTGGAACAATTTCAACGCCCTGCACTCCTTTACATCAGCATTGTGATCCTGGGGGCGGGGGCTTTTTTGACCACTGTGATGGCTGTTCAGGGGCAGCTTTCGCCCAGTGTATACCTGCTTTTGGGAGTGGGTTTCCTGTTGTGCTTCTTTTCCTCGGTACCCCCGGTGGAACTTTCGGAAAGAGGATATGCAGAAGTCGTTGAGTCACTGCTGGTCACTCTGCTGGCTCCTGCCCTGACGCTGGCGCTACAAATGCGGGAATTGCATCTCCTGGTGATCCTGTTATCCCTTCCTCTCACCTTTGTCTACCTTGCCTTGAGAATTGTCAAATCGCTTGAAACATATGGCAGAGACAGCCTCCTGAAGAGGCAGGTCATGCTCCTTCGTATCGGATGGCAGAAGGGGATGAATCTGCATAACTTCTCGCTTATCGGCAGCTATTTGCTGACAGGAATCTTCGCCTTGCTGCTCCTGCCCTGGTCCCTTACATGGCCGTATTTACTCAGCCTTCCATTTGCTGTTTTTCAGATCTTCCAGGTGCAGCAAATCGCCAATGGGGCACGTCCCAACTGGCGGCTCTTGAACCTGGCTGCAGCAGCCACCTTTGGCGTCACCGCTTACTCAATCACATTAACTTTATGGATTCGATGAATTATGCCTGAATATTTAAAACTACAATCCCTGAATGATTCAAAACAGCTATTTTGGCAACATCTGGCAGACCTTCGACCCGGCATTGAAGAGATCGATAGTCGAAATGCATTGGGCAGAGTGATTGCCGAGGATATTTGTTCCAACGAATTCCTGCCTGCGTTCACCCGCAGCACTGTTGACGGCTATGCAGTACAGGCTGCCTCCACCCATGGTGCGTCTGATTCACTGCCGGCATACCTGGACCTGGTGGGCGAAGTGCCCATGGGCACCGAAACGACTCTGGTCATTCAATCCGGGCAGACGGCGTTGATTCATACCGGAGGCATGCTTCCGCCTGGGGCAGATGCAGTGGTGATGATGGAGCAGACGCAGACCGCTGCCAATGATGTGATTGAGGTGTTGAAACCGGTCACGTCCGGCGAGAATCTTGTGCTCAAGGGGGAAGATGTCAAACCCGGGGAGGTCGTCATTCCGACCGGAACGCTGGTGCGCGCAGCCGAGATCGGCGGGTTGCTGGCATTGGGGATTCTAAGGGTGAAAGTGACAAAAAAGCCGCGTGTGGCCATACTTTCCAGCGGCGATGAGGTGATCCTCCCTGAGCAGACCCCACAACCGGGTCAGGTGCGGGATATTAACTCGGATATGCTATCTGCCCTGGTAAAAGCCAACGGCGGAATCTCTCAGACCCATCCCATATTGCCAGACCAGAAGGATGTCCTGCAGCAGGCCATTCGCAAGGCGTATGATGATTCGGACCTGGTGATTGTCACTGCAGGATCCTCTGCAAGCACGCGTGACATGACCTCGGAGGTGTTGAATTCAATGGGATCACCGGGCGTACTGGTGCATGGCATCAATATCAAGCCCGGGAAACCCACCATCCTGGCAGTGTGCGATGGCAAGCCCATGATTGGTCTCCCGGGCAACCCGGTTAGCGCCCTGGTGATTGCTCACCTGATTGTCAAACCTTTGCTTGAGCGCATGACCGGATTCACGCATCACAACCTGGTTCCAGTGGTGACCGCAGACCTGGCTGTAAACCTGCCTTCCATTGCCGGGCGGGATGAATATTTTCCAGTCCGCCTGTACAGACAGGACGACCACTTTATTGCAGATCCAATTTTCTACAAGAGCAATCTCATCTATTCGCTGGTGAGGGCGGATGGTTTGGTTCACATCGAACCCGATAGCACAGGCCTGATCGCTGGCACGATCGTTGAAGTGACACTTTTTTAAGGACATGGGGCAAGATGACGACACTATACTTACAGGATATACCACTGGATGAAGCGAAGCAGGTACTCCGCGATGAACTGGAGAAACTGGGGCAATGGTCTGTTTTAGGAGTGGATGAGATCCCGCTAGATGAGCATGCAGCAGGCAGGATACTGGTGGAACCGGTTGTGGCAGTGCGCAGTTCGCCGCATTACCATGCTTCTGCGATGGATGGATTTGCGGTCCGTTCTTTCGATACACAGGGAGCGCAACCCTCAAAACCTGTGACACTTTCATGTACCGACCAGGCACTCTACCTGGATACAGGCGATGCTTTGCCAGAATGGGCTGATGCAGTCATTCCCATTGAGAATATTGAACCCCTGGATGACAGGGGGGATGTGATGAAATCTGGCGAGGTCCGCAAGCCTTCAAGCATTCGTATCCGCGGAGCTTCAGCGCCATGGTCACATGTGCGTCCCATGGGCGAGGATATTGTTACATCGCAGTTGATCCTGCCTTCCGGCATCAGTCTTCGCCCGGTGGATCTGGGCGCGGCGGCAGCAGGGGGCATTTCTTTGTTGCGCGTAGCCAAAAAGCCGGTCGTGACGATCCTTCCCACGGGGACTGAACTTGTGGAAATCGGCAAGGCTGCCGGCAGGGGCGAGATCACCGAATTCAATTCAATGGTGCTGGCTGCCCAGGTCAATCAATGGGGCGGCCTGGCAAAGCGCAAGCCGATCACTGTGGATAATTTTGAACAGATTTGCGGTCACATTCAGAATGCTGTTGATGAAAGCGACCTTGTACTGGTGAATGCCGGATCCTCGGCCGGGAGTGAAGATTTTACCTCGGCAGCAGTGGCAAGATTGGGCAGATTACTGGTTCATGGGGTGGCGGTCCGACCAGGTCACCCGGTGATCATTGGATTTGTACCACGGCGCAGGAAAGGCGCGGAAGCCAGGCAGGTTCCAGTGATCGGTGTGCCGGGTTATCCGGTGAGTGCGGCATTGACCAACGAGATCTTCGTTGAACCCTTGATCCATGTCTGGCTGGGAGAACCAGAGCCAGCGCAGGTCAATATCCAGGCGAAATTGACGCGCAAGATCAATTCGCCGGCGGGTGACGATGATTACGTGCGAGTGGTGGTGGGCGCAGTGGGAGATCAAATGCTGGCAGCACCGCTCAACCGCGGGGCGGGCGTAATTACCAGTCTTTCGAAAGCGGATGGGATTGTGATCATTCCCCGTCATACCCAGGGGTTGGAAGCAGGCGATCCGGTGGAGGTGCACCTTTATCGCCCGGAAAACGAGTTAAGGCAAACCATATTCACCATCGGCTCGCATGATATGACCCTTGACGTGCTCACCCAGGCACTGAATTCACGCCAGAGGCGCCTGGTTTCAGCCAATGCAGGAAGCCTGGGTGGTCTGATCGC
>DNOU01000031.1:7355-11139 GCA_003501835.1 Anaerolineaceae bacterium
GGCATTCAGGGGTATGAACGCGAGGAATACACCCACCTGGGAGTGGCAGCTGCTGTGAGCTCCGGCCGGGCAGACTGCGGTCTCGCCATTCATGCAGCGGCCAATGCACTTGATCTGGACTTTCTACCGTTATTTTCTGAAAGGTATCAGCTGGTCATTCCTGCGCGATTTGCAGATTCTGAATTATTGAAACCCCTGTTTGATTTGATGGCTGATGCAGGTTTCCGACGGCAGGTCAGCTCCATGCCTGGGTACAAGGCAGACCGCATGGGAGAGGAGAACTTGATTCCTGCGGATAAACATGTATAATTTGGATAGGAATTGGAGGAAATATGCCATTGAATGAAAACATACCTGCTCCGGATTTTTCGTTGACCGATGAAACCGGAGTCGTACGCAAGTTATCGGATTACCGGGGTAAAAATGTGGTTCTTTATTTTTATCCCAAGGATGACACTCCCGGCTGCACAACCGAAGCCTGCAACTTTCGTGATGATTACAGCAACTATGAAAAAGCCGGGGTGACCATACTGGGTGTGAGCCCGGATTCTGTGTCGTCACATGTCAAGTTCAAGAACAAGTACCACCTTCCGTTCACATTGCTCGCTGACGAGAATCATGCCGTTTGTGAAATGTACGATGTCTGGAAATTAAAGAAGATGTACGGCAAGGAGCATTTTGGCGTCGCACGAACAACGTTCCTGATCTCTCCTGACGGGATGATCCGCAAGGTTTTTGAGAATGTGGTACCCGCAGAGCACAGCGCTGAAGTGCTGGCTGCAGTTTGACGCACGGACCTGCGTGATAAAAAGGGCTGCCTCGATTTGAGGCAGCTCTTTGTCATTGTACAGTCAGTAAGCGTGTTCCTTTTTCCCAAAGTTGTTCGAGCTTGTAGTAATTTCGCTGCTGAGGATCAAAAAGGTGGATCACAATATTGCCAAGGTCCACGACCAGCCAGCCGTCGCGTCCATTTCCCTCCAGGGTGGGGGTGGATCCCAGTTTTTGTTTCGCAAATTCAAGCACAGCATCTGCCAGCGCCTGCAGCATACGATCGCTGGTGCCGTTGCCGATGATGAAATAATCTGTAAATGAAGAAATGTTGTGGATGTCCAACAGGACGAGTTTTTCAGCTTTCTTGTCTTCCAGGACTTCAATCAGTTCTTTTGCCAGATCCAATGTGTTCAGAATTCACCTCTCATTTGTTTTCAAAAATTCTATCATATTATGCAAGGGGCGCGGAAAGCTCTGCCCTAAGAAGCTCAGAGTAGGCAGGACCTTCGGGACGCAGGTCCGAGCGATAAAGCGTCAGGTGATCAGCTTTCATGGTGCCGAAAGACTGATGATGGGCAGCCTCCAATTTTGATCGAAGCGAATTCTTTTGATCTGAAGTCATCCAATTATTGATCCTGCCCAGGGTCAAATGCGCGGTAAATGGGCGTTCTTCGATTGGAAAACCCATCGACTGCAAGTCGGTTTCAAGAATATTTGCCAGTTGATTCAATGCTTGCGGCGCCTGAATTCCAATCCAAATCACCCGCGGCTGTTTCCAATCAGGGAAAACCCCGCAGCCCTGCAAGGTCAGCTCCATGGGAGCAAAGAGGCCGGCAATTCGCTTGAGTTCCTTTTGCAGGAGTGTATTGTGTGGCTGATCCACTTCCCCCAGGAATTTCATCGTCAGGTGGATATTGCCAGGTTTTACCCAGCGGACAGAGGTCCCCAAATCCTGTTTGAGCGGTTGAGAAAATAAAGCAAGCGCATTCTGGAGAGTCGGTGCAATGGTTATGGCGACGAAAAGTCTCATGAAGATCCTCCTTGACTCTTCGATTTTACCTGAAAGAAGGACTCATGTAGGGCACGTCGTTTTTCTTTCATGTTTTATCTTTCTGTGTTTTATCTTTCTCTACACAATTTGATGGAAACATGGTATAAGAACTTTAGCCTGCCATGTGCGTGATGTTGCATCACCGGTTTTGAGCCAACACCCACAAAACGGGTTCTAAACTCACTCAAGTTACGCGATAGGCTCCGGCCAAGGCGATTCTTTAGTGGCAGAACCCTACCTGCTTTTGCAGGTTCAAAACTACGCAACACACGGCATGGCGGGTACTTTTAATGAATGCATCCGACCTTTCCCCCTGTTTCTCAACGGATTTCCCAAATTTCCCTTCACTGTGTACAATAAGGATTGTCCTGGTGTTAATCTCCATGGATGGAGTGATGAACAGGTAGATAAACGGGAGGAAATGACAATGGAGACGAAATATCACCTGAAGATCCAAACTGGACCCGAGAGCGGCAGCGAATTCCTTCTTGAAAAGCCCGAGTTATTCCTCGGGCGTGATCCAGGAAATGACCTGGTCATCACCGATCCGGAGGTCTCCAGACGTCATGCCCGCCTGGTGCTCAATGGTCCCCAATTTGCCATTGAAGATCTGGGATCTACCAATGGCACCTTCGTTCAGGGTACCCAAATCCACGGTCTGACCACCTTAAATCCAGGAGATATTATTGCCATTGGCGAAAGAGTGGTACTGCTTTATGATGTGACCGTTTTCGATCCTGATGCCACCATGGCAGTACCGCGGGCTGTTGAAGAGATACCTGAGACTCCCCTTCCCGTATCCCCGCCGATTTCGACACTTCCCCCGGAATCTTCCGAACCTCACGCGGGATCTGAACCAGTAGCTCCACAACGGGAGGTCTTCAAGCAAAGGTCAGCCGAACCGGCACCCGTCCTCCCCTCCGTGGCAGCACCATCTGTGGAAAAGGAAGTAGATCTTGAACCCCCAACACCCCTTGCAGGGAATTTGCCTGCACAGCCTCGCGCGGAGAAAAGACGCAGCCCCTGGGGCGGCATCATACTCATCATCGTGTTGCTGATATTGATCTTTATCGTCATCCCCTGGATTATCATTGATATCACCAGCAGTTATTGCCTGTTTGTGCCAGGAATTCTAAATGCCATTGAACCTGGAGTATGTCCGTAGAAATGCTCTTCCTCCTGTGGCGGGTTGGTAAAAAAGAGGATAACGAGGCCCATGAATCCTGAATTTGCTGGAAAAGCTTCTCCGAGGTGGAACAATACCACCAAAACAATCATCACGCTAATCCTGGCGGTTTTGGTTCTGCTGTTGATCTACCGGTTCAAATATCTGATCAGCCCGGTTTTGATCGCAGTATTGATTTCCTATCTATTCCACCCCATTGCCACCTTCATCACACAACACGTCCGCATTTCCTGGAAATTGGCGACCGCGCTGCTCTATCTGATCTTTGTGGCAGTACTGATTGCGTTGATCACCTGGGGCGGCATCACCGTCGTCAATGAAGTGCAGAATCTGATCAAGTTCGTGGAGAACCTGGTCGTCAATTTACCCAAGATCGTCTCAGACTTTTTGAGCAGGCCATTGATGATTGGTCCCTTTACCATCGACCTGCCCCACCTCGATCTGACTGTACTTTCAACCTGGCTGCAAGGTATTGTCCAGCCGGTGATCACAAGGGCAGCAGATCTGATTGGTTCGATCGCCACGGGGGCAGCCTCGCTGCTCACCTGGATTGGGTTCACCATCCTGGTCTCGTATTTCATTTCTGCGGAGACCAACGGCAATGGGTCGAAGCTGATTTCGATCAACTTCCCGGGTTACCAGGATGATTTGGTCCGCATGGGAACCCAGCTGGAACGCATTTGGAACTCTTTCCTGCGGGGTCAGCTGATCGTGGTGACAATTACGATTGCCTGGTATTCACTCATGCTGGGGAGCCTGGGAGTGAGCTTTTTCTT
>DNOU01000031.1:11270-53923 GCA_003501835.1 Anaerolineaceae bacterium
CTTGTGACCGTGCTGGTGGCAGCCAATCTCTTTGGCGTGATCGGCATGCTGCTGGCAGCGCCAGTGCTCGCTTCGGTCAAACTGATATTCACATACATAATGAGGAAGCTGCTGGATAAGGATCCGTGGAAAGGTCTCCAGACTTATCCCAAACCACAGCCGTTGGGTGAGGAGATACGCGAACGCTGGCAGAAAATCAAACAGGGACTGGATCGGTTTTTCAATTGGATAAAAACATTGTATGATGATATCAGAATGAAATGGCTGCGTAATCCTAAAAATTCCAACTCTACCAAGGAGGAAAGTAGAAATGAGCGATCTCAATGAACCGAAGACCGAGACCATTGCTGAAACCGAAAATTACGCTGTGTGGTCTGCGGATGAACCGGATGGTGAGGTGACCTATCACCTGGAACTAAACAATGTCACAGTTCACTTCTTCAAGGAAGAATGGACCGAGTTTCTCGAATTGGTCAAGAAGCTCTGACCAATAGTTAAATCAAACTTAAAAAACCTGACCGCTTTTTATCGCCGAGCCAGGTTTTTTATTTTCTTTCATGTAGAGTAAAATCAATTTGTCCGTTTGATTTGAACTTCACATCATACGCTTCAAGGCGGGAGAAAAATATGGATCTGAACCACCTGGAAAATCTTACTGAAATCGATCCCGAAAACATGATTGGTGAAATCGATAGCCTGCCTGAGCAATTGGAGGATGCCTGGACCCTGGGATTGGGCCAACCATTGCCTCAGATGAGTCCGATCAACCTGGTTGTCATTGCCGGGATGGGTGGTTCAGCGATCGGGGGAGACCTGCTTGCTGGTGTCGTTTCTGACCGTTCCCCCGTTCCTTTGATCGTTCAGCGTGATTACAATCTTCCTGCGTACGCCAATGGGCGTGAATCGCTGGTCATTGTTTCTTCGCATTCGGGGAATACGGAAGAATCCTTGAGCGCGCTTTCTGCAGCCATTCAAAATCGCTGCCAGGTGGTGGCGATTTCAACCGGAGGAAAACTCCACACCATTGCAGAACAATCCGGAATTTCCACATGGACCTTCGATCACAAGGGGCAGCCCAGGGCTGCGGTGGGTTATTCTTTTGGTCTTCTTCTGGCGATGATGGTTCGGCTTGGTTTGATTTCGGATCCCAGCAGCGAAGTGGATGCTGCGGTCACCGTCATGCGCGAACAGAAAAAGCAGATCACCACGAGTGTGCCTGTCAATCAGAACCCGGCAAAACGCCTGGCGGGTCAAATGATGGGCAGGGATGTGACCGTGTTCGGCGCCGGCCACCTGGCTGCCGCCGCCCGGCGTTGGAAAACCCAGATCAATGAACTGGCAAAAGCCCAGGCAGCATTCGAATTTTTACCCGAGGCTGACCATAATACCCTTGCCGGCACCTGTAATCCAGAAAAAGTGCTTGAGCAAACTTTCAAAATATTCCTGCAGTCCAACCTTGATCATCCACGCAATGTTCTGCGTTCGCAGCTCACTCGGGAATCTTTCATGCAGCAGGGAATCAATACAGATTTTTACATGGCAAAAGGCGAATCCAAAATCCAACAAATGTGGAGCGCTGTGCAATTTGGTGATTACACAGCTTATTACCTGGCTCTGGCGTATGACACGGATCCCACGGCGATCGCCCCCATATCGGCGTTAAAAGAAAAGATGTCACATTAATTCCAGTATCGGGAAGAGAAATCCTCACGTTTGATTCAACTGGAGTTTGGCATGCGCTACCTGGTGCACCTGACANNNNACTCTTGAATTTTGATTTCATCCCGCTAAACTGGATGTAGGAGGGCAGTGTGAGCACAAGAAAGATCATCCACCTCGATCTCGACGCATTTTTCTGCGCCGTGGAAGAGTTGGATCATCCGGAACTGGCAGGCAAGGCATTTGCCGTGGGCGGCAGATCAGGGGAACGGGGAGTGATTGCTTCCTGCTCCTATCCTGCACGCCGCAAGGGAGTGCATTCCGCCATGCCCACCACCCAGGCGCTGCGGTTGTGCCCGGAGCTCATCCTTGTTTCAGGCAGACACGGCAGATACGGTGAAAAATCAGACCAGGTGATGGAGATCCTCAAGCGCTATACGCCGCTGATGGAACAGGTCTCCATTGATGAAGCCTTTCTGGATGTCACCGATTTGCCCCAGGACGGGGAAACCCTGGCCCGCGAGATCCAATCACGGGTGGCAGTGGAGACCAGCCTGCCGTGTTCGCTGGGGGTGGCGACCAACAAACTGGTTGCCAAGATCGCCACAGATACCGGAAAGGCACGCAGTCAAACTGGAAGTTATCCAAAGGCAATCCTGGTGGTGCCCGCCGGAAAAGAAGCTGAGTTTTTGGCACCCCTGCCCACCAAAGCCATGTGGGGGGTGGGACCCAAGACTGAGGAAACGTTGGCAAAGTTGGGGATCAAAACCCTGGGTCAACTGGCAGCCTGCAGCGACGAGTTCATGATCAAGCATTTTGGCAAACATGGTCCTGAGCTTTCTCAGAGCGCCAGGGGCATCAGCAACAGCCCCGTGGTGGTGGAATACGAAGCCAAGTCCATCAGCCAGGAAACCACCTTTGACCGCGATACCAGCGACCTGGTTTACCTGCGACAGGTACTGCGTAAACTTTCAACGCAGGTGGGATTTCGGCTGCGGCAGAGCGGAGTCCTTGCAGGAGTGGTGCGCATCAAGCTGCGCTGGTCTGATTTTTCCACCCACACCCGCCAGATCAGTATCCATCCGCCCACCGACCAGGACGGGGTGATCTACAAGGCGGCAGATGAATTGATGATGACACTCTGGGAAAACGGCAGGCAGGTGCGTCTTTTGGGTGTGGGTACGGCGGGCCTGCAGAAGCCTGTTCGGCAGATGAACCTCTGGGAAACACCTTCAGACAAGGAAAGACGCCTGTTAACGGCTCTGGATGAATTACGGGAACGATACGGCCGAAATGCAGTGCAGCGGGGGGATTCACTTGACAGGAAAGACCGGCAATAAACGTCTAGGAAATTGGAGCAGACTGTTCAGGGAGAAGCAGCCTGTTGTAGACTTCCACAATCTGATCAGTGATGATCTCCCAGCGGTAATTCAGCGCATACTCGGCGGCGTTAATGCCCATCTGCCTGCGTAATTCCGGCTCCTTGATGAGCAGGGTGAGTTTTTCCGCCAGCAGATCAGCTTCGCCGTAGGGAACCACATAACCGGTCAGGCCATCCTGAACCAGGAAAGCAAGACCGCCGATTTGCGATGCCACCACCGGGGTACCGCAGGCCATGGCTTCAAGCGCGACCATGCCAAAAGATTCGTAATGCGAAGGCATGATCAGCGCCTCGGCAGCTGAATAATAATACGGCAATGTTTCCTGATCGCGCTTTCCCAGGAAGATGACCAGGTCGCCGATGCCCAGCTCCTTGCTCAATGCCTTGATGCGTGCCATTTCCGCGGTGGGCGGAAGCGAGATCCCATCGGGGTCACCACCGATAATCACCAGGTGATGCGGATGGCGTTCAAACGTGCCCTGCTGCTTCATCAGCGCAATTGCCTGGAGGAGAATATCAATACCCTTCAATGCTTCGATCCTGCCGACAAACAGCAACATTGCATTGTCTCGAGGCACTCCGATCACATCTTTGGCTTCATCTGGGGGGATGGGATAGAAGCGTGAGGCATTCACTCCAGGCGGAATGACAGTGATCTTTTGCGGTTTGACGCCGTAAAGAAATTCCAGCTGGGATTTCTCAGCCTGCGTCGCAGCGATGATTTGATCCACACGGCTCATCACCCGGGTTTCACCCTGAATGCGGTAATCACCTTCCATCTCATCTGGAAATTGGGCAATGCGGTTCTTCATTTTCCCCAGGGTGTGGAACATTTGCAGAACAGGAACCCGCCATGCTTGCTTCAACGCTTCCGCAGCCACACCGCTCATCCAATAGTGCGAATGGATCAAATCGTAGGTGATCTGCTTCTCGTGGGCAAAACGCTCAATGCCTTCAACAAAGCGGGGAATGTAAACGGGGAGATCGGGTTTGGGCAGGGGTACCTCGGGGCCTGCCTGGACGTGCACCACCCGGTTGCCGTAACCCAGGTTGTGCATCACATGCGGCACATGGTCATCCTGCGAGCGGGTGAAGACATCCACATGAATTCCCCTCATCCCCAAATAGCGGGTGAGTTCCGCGACGTAGACGTTCATCCCGCCGGTATCCTTACCGCCAAGCGTGGCGAGAGGGCAGGTGTGGTAGCTGATCATGGCGATATTCATGAAGGTTCCTTGCCGAATCTTGAGGGGTGCTGATATAATTCGGGTGCCTTGATTATAATTCAAGAGTTAAAGCAAGCCACCGTAGCTCAGTTGGCAGAGCAGTCGCTTCGTAAGCGACGGGTCAAGGGTTCGACTCCCTTCGGTGGCTCAAGGAAAATCCACCACAGGTGCTATGCCAGAGAGATTTAGGATAGTACAGGTGGTGGTTCTGTGTTCTATAAACACATAGAAAATAAAGACCCGTTGCTTCTTTCAACGGATTCGATCACCTTCTACCAGGTGGCGCAGGGTTTCCTCCTGGACCGCCAAAGTCAGAACATCTCACGCAATACCATCCGGGTATATCGGCACGAGCTTGAATGGTTTCAAAAGTATCTGGATGCTGCCGGCGTGTTGTATATCCACCAGGTGACCGGGGATGTGATCCGGCTGTACCTGGTTGAGCTGGAGAAGTCCAGGAATCCAGGGGGAATCAATGTGGCATACAGGGTGATCAAGACCTGCACCTATTGGTGGGAAGATGAAACAGATGACCAGTACCGTTCTCCTGTACACAAGATCAAGGCTCCCAAAGTTCCCAGGACTGCAATCCAGGGGGTGCAGCCGGACCAGGTGAAAGCCATGCTGGCTGCCTGTCATACCGGCATGGCGGTCAGGGATCGGGCTGTGATCCGCTGCTTGTTTGATACCGGGGTGCGGAAAGAAGAATTCTGCGATCTGAACGTGGGGGATGTGGATCTGATGGGTGGCCGGGTGTCTGTCATGGGCAAGGGAGCCAGGTTCCGGATGGTGTTCCTGGGTGTCGAATCACGCAAGGCATTGCGGAGTTACTTACGGACCCGGGGGCAGCTCGCCCAGGATTCGCCACTGTTTGCATCGGATGAAGGTGACCGCTTCGGTGAATCGGGGCTGCGGGAATTGCTTGAACGGAGGTGCAGGGATGCCGGCATTCCCATCCAATCCCCTCACGATTTCCGGCGTGGGTTTGCCCTGGAGTGCCTGCGAAATGGCATGGATATCTACACCCTGCAGCATTTGATGGGTCACGCCGATCTGACCGTCCTCATGCGTTACCTGCACCAGGTGGAAATGGATGTGTCCAGGGCATTCAACAAGTGGTCACCTGGGGATCGGCTGTGATACACAGCTGCCCATGATTACTGGTAAAAGCAAGCGTGGTGACACGGTAAAGATCAGCACCCGGTCCAGGGATGGCCGGGTGCTGATTACCATGAAACCAGAATCATAAACCTATTCGGTCTTGATGGTCTTTCCGAATAACTTCTCGATGATCGCCTTCACAACATCGTATATTCCAGACGCGACCAAACCCATGGCAATTCCGTAAACGATGGCAGCAAACCAGTACGTGAAGATCGGGAACCAATCCCCAGCCGGTGGGCGCTGCTGCGACACCATGTAGGGTACACCAAACAGGATCCCGATCCCCATACTGATAAGCAAAAGGGTGTTCCCTTTTACTCCCAGCTTCTTGAAATATTCCACCAGCCCGATGATCACAAAGACCAGCGGAACGGCACCCACCGTGGCGGTGGTGATGAAAGTGGTAAAGTCCATTGCTCTCTCCTTTACTTCAAAAGTTCAACCAGCAGATTTGCCAGTTGAGTGACAATCACGGTCACCAGCAGGATGACCATGGATTTGCTCATCTCCCATTTCCGTTCATTCTTGGTCTGTTTTTCATTCATCATCAATGCCTCCTTTCGCTCTCGTTCTGTTCTCTCCTCTAGATAGTCATCCAGGTGTTGATTCAATTTTATTTCTATAGCCCGTACCCGATCATCCAATCCTAATTTGCCATTGCCCTTGATCAGCTTCAATAACTCATTCATCTGTGTTCTAAGGACTGCGATGTCTGCCTCAACGCCCATAATTTCCACCTTTGATGCTTTATTTTTATTCGAGACTGGCATGGTATTGTTCAAAGAGCGCGCGCACTCCAGCGGTCAGCGGGTCAGGCGGTACCGGGGGTTTGAGCGGCAGCATGTAATTCGTGGAAGTCGTCACCCAGCGTTGAATCACCGGATCGATGCGCTGCATATCCCCTTTGATCTCGTACACAGAGACAATATCGCCAAAGTGCAAGTCCTGCTTGATGTCAACACCCACTTCGTTTCGGGTATCCACGCCCTCCTCCTTGATGCACACCGCCTTGAAAAGGAATGGCACTTCTACAACAGGCTTTACTCCGCCGGTCAGCATGTTCCAATGTTCCTCTGTGGCGAATCCGCGTCCAAACATCAGGTAATCAAGATCAATGGCTGCCCCCTGCTCACCGTAACCGTGACCGGCTGAGGTAAACTGCCAGAGCCAGATTTTGCGGATGTCTGGGACTTTTGGATCATCAAAGAGCCTGCCCCAGGGTGGGAGAATGGCGGGGCTGGATGTATAGTTGGCCAGCCATAAGCGATAATTGCCAAATTGTGGAAGGTTCTGCAGATAGACCTCGGTATACCAGGGTGAGGAGTATACCCAGCTTTCGAGGGTCGTCGGGTCTATTCGCTCCATGAAGCTCAAAGACTGGCCGGCTACACCCGGGATCATCGATGCTGTGGTTGGCTGTTCAAAATCCCCAGCCATCCCAAGAGCCGGGTCCAAACCCTGCTCCATACTGTTGAAGTTGATTGCCTGGTTCTCCACCGAGTAGCCAGGTCTGAAATAGTGGTACATGCCCCAGGGTAGTCCCAACCTCTGGCATTCCTTCCAGTTGCGCTCAAACTGTGGATCATGCCAGGTAACACCTTCACTGGCTTTGATCATGGCGCCCCTGACACCCATACTCACTGCCTTAGACCAATCCATGACCCCCTGCCAGTGTGACACGTCCACGAGTAAAATTTTGTCTGCCATTTCAGTCTCCTTTACATCACTCCAAAACAGGTACGCTCATCAAGTTCCTTCTAAACCGGGTTGAAAGCAGCCACGCTGAGCATGGCGTTCTGTGAAATCGACCATGAATAGTTATCCGTTTCCGTGCCGCCGACGGTACTCTTGTATCCTGATGTGATGATGTTATTGACTTTGGTCACGGTCTGCCCATTGTTGCCCTGCCCTCCGGTGCCGTTGGCAATCGAGATCACGTCCACCAGTAATCCGTTGATCGCTGCGGATACTGGTGCCGTGACACTCGTACCTGGCTGCACGTTTACGCTACTGGCGTTCAGGACGGAGGAGACCTGGTTCACTCCGGAAAGTTGATAGCACACCGCACGCCAGGCGACAGCGGCTGCGAGGGTGGCTGTCCAGTTTTGCGCCCCAGGGGTTGGATTCACCAGTCCAAAGAGTATTGCTCCAACCGGGATGGCTGAGCCTGCCAGAATGGGCGTGGTCACGCCACCCAATGTGTAGTTGGTGATGTTTTGTGCAGCATCGTAAGCCAGGGCACATACAAAGAATGAATTGGGTACGGCGATCAAGGACACGGGAACGGAAACAGCGGTTCCCGAACCGTATGCAGTCCAGATGTTTTCGACCTTGACCCCCCTTGGGGTGATGGTGAATTCGCCGGATTTTGAAAAGTGCCTGGCTAATTCATTTACTCCTGAATAGATTGCACCGATGGGCATCCTTACACCTCCACGTAACTGGCTGCTGCACTGCCGGTGAGAGATGCTGATCCGTGCCTGACCTGCAATGACCAGCCGGCGGGCAGGGTCATTTTCAAATCCAGAAACCAGGCAGCCCCAGGACTCACATTTCGCTCTGTTAAAAACTGGGTGGCCAGGGCATCGTTGACCACCTGCAATCCCATCTTTTGTGTGGTGGTTGCGGTGTTCATTACCATGATGCCGGTCAGTGCATTTACCTTACTGGCAGCGGTGGTAAATATATTCGTCCAGGTGTTCCCGGTAAAGTTGGACAATACGGATATTCCGCTTCCATCTGCGTAACTGGCGATCACATGCCCTGTCACGGTGGCGGATACTTTGGTTTGGATTTCTGTGGATGCATCCAGGAAGAAAGGAAATTGCAGGATCAGTTTTTCACCTGGTGCCAGGCTGAATGCAAATGGGAGGTAGGCCGTGGCGCTCTTGACCAGTTGAATGAAGAAGTCTGCGGTCACCGTGGTGCTTTCGTTTACCAGGGTGATCGCGGAAACCAACCTTGCGCCAGCCGCTGGGGGTGCCACCAGTTGAGCGTAGACTGTGGTCGGGGCAACCACGGCGGTCCATGTCGGAAGTGATTCGCCAGCTCCACCACTGACCACCTTTGCCCATTCGTACTGTTCCTGCAGATCCACATTTCTGCGGAGGTAAAGACCATTTGCCCCACCGGGTAACCGGCCTATTTGTCCATCCCCGTACTTCACCAGCAAATCGCCGGCTACCTGGAGAATGGATTCGGGAATCTTGCCCACACCCGTATCAAAAGGCTTCACTTCCAGAATGGTCTGGGAGATGCGCTTCTCGATAATGTTACTGATGGTTTGCTTGACCTCGATATACACGTCACACCGCCGTAATGCTGGGTTCTACATTTACGTTTCCGCTCATCAGGTAATTGGTCTTGGGTGTGGGGGTCACCACCTGAATGTCATACTGGTATCGGGTCAGGGAGAAATTCCTGGTAATGGCTGTGGGAATTGAGATATTGATCATTCCGTTGGGACCGTCCACCACAATGCCGCCAGATGGACTTGAAAGGTCTGCCACCATATCCCCACCGGGTTTGGTGCGGATTTGCATGTGGACCACCCAGCCAGTGATGGGTTGGATGGCGTAGTTTTGATCTTTGATCCCCAGCTCCAGGTCGTAATCCTCTCCCTGTTTGATGTCCAAATCCAAATGCGGTACCGCGCTCATGCAAGCCTCGCTTTCACCACCTGGTATGCCGCGTCCACGGTGGGAATCTCATAATCCCAAATCTCCACGGGGGTATTGCATTGTCCGTTGAAGATCCTTTGAATCTGTGCCAGCTTCAATTTGGTTTCGGCGGCTTTCGTTCCGGAGTGCCAGTATTCACCCTGAACAAACAAAGGGGTGGGGAGCGGCACGGTCATTACCCAAAAGTCCACCACCTGGCCACCCTTGGTAAATCGGCCACCTCCCACGCTGAACTGGTAGTAGTAATTCAACCCCAGGCGATTCAGGGCAAGCGCAACCCGCCATTCTTCCTGGCTGTCCGGCTCCTGCCCATGGATCAATCCCATGGGGGGTTCTGCTGGAGCTTCAATAAAGTCTTTCAATCGCTGTTCGAGCTTTACCTTTTTGATCCCTCGTGATTTGAATTGGAAGATTTTTGGCTTTGCCATCTCACACCTCCACGGCGGTCAAACGCGAGGTATATCTTTCGGAAAATTCAGCATCCGGGGTCAATGGCTGGGGGTCGATATAGATTGTCTTTTGATCAAACTGCCGCTTATGACAGCGCATCACCAGGGGGGTTACCCTGGTTGCCCATTCGTCCAGGATCGCCTGCTTTTCTTCGGCTGAGATCGTATCCTTTTCACCCGCCAGGTTTACGTCATTGTCCTCGAGCCGGTATGCCATGGCGTACGAGTATTTCACATCCACCCGGCTGATCGTATCCACAACCACACTCTTGATGATCGGGGTCTTGCTGTTGTCGTTGGTCTGCATCCGGATGCGATAGCGGAACCGCCTGCCGTTCACGCCGTATTCTTTTTTGAGTTTCTGTTCCGAGATCGGGGAGGTCTCAAAGGGGTCAGGGATGTTGTGCCAGGTGGTTTCATCATCAGTCTGGTAGTCGATCTCCACAAACTGCCCATCCTTTGCCATGCGTTCTGCAAAGAGGGTGATTGAATAACTGAATTTATAGATGTTGTACAACCCGGCATACATGTAGCCACTGATGATCACCCCCTCATGTGTCCAGCGCATGTTGGCATCCTTGGTGGGGTCAAGGGTATCTGATGGGAAGGGCAGATAAACAATGTCGTCACCCACGGCTACCCACAACCGATCTGGTGAACTGCCTGGGGTGGTCTGGAAATTGAGATCGAGTATGCGATCCCCTTTCATGGGGGATTTGTAATACTCATGCCAGCCTGCGCCTGGTATTCCACTGTTGTTGTTTGCCAGCACGGTGGAGTAATTGGCAGCGCCACCATCATAGCCAATAAAATAGGCACCCGGGTAACCAATGATCGCGCTCACCACCCCCTGCTTTTCGGGTGTCATGCCCTCAAACCGGTTGGGTCCAATGTCCTCCAGGTTTCTGGAATAATAGCGTTCCATTCCAGATCCCAGGTTGAACAACAGATACACATTGTGAATGGTGGCTGCCCTGCCGTTGGTGGAGGATGCCACGGTGCGGAGTTCCGAAAGCGGGATCTCGTCAATCTTGCCACTGGTCACGGTGTAGATCGGACCTTCACGCATGATCCAGAGTTGCTTGCTGGTGGATTCGCCGTACTCCACGATGTTGGTGATGTTTCCCCCATCATCCTTGAAGGTGGTATTGGTCGGGGCGGCAAAGACCAGGTTGGTTCCCCAATCCACCACCGGGGCTTTGCTCACGCTTTTCAATCCGGAGCCGTCAATATTGTTGGAGCGCCAGATTTCCAACCCATTGGTGATGTCTCGTACCGTGACCAGGTGTGTCGCCTTGTTGGTGCCATCGTCTGCATACTCGTAGGTGGACACCCCGGCATTGTTGTACCAGCGCATTCGGCGCAGGTTTATGCTGTCACCCTGCCCGAAGTAGCAGATGTTGTTCACGATCAGCACCGAGGTCACCGGGGCGGTCAGTCCATGCCCGGTCACCTCGGTGAAGGTGTTCTCCCCTTTGATCACATAATTGGTGGTGGTATTCTGGGTGAGCAGCCAGGGTACGTCCACCACCAGTTCTGTGGCTGTGTTGGAGACAATCTTTCGCCAGTTCACCACCTCGTTGGATCCAGCCCCCCCGATCAACTGCACAATCGCACCTGCCCATTGATTGGCCGTCCAGTTCTTGGTGGCATCCATCAACCTGGTCAGGTTTCCGGCGTTTGAATCGGCACACCCCCGATCACCGTTCATATAAAGTTTGGGCGCTCCGTTGGTCTGCATCAGGCAGTACAGGGAGTATTGGTACTGGAAGAATTTCTGGCTGTATCCTGCGCCGGCATCGGTGATCCGGTAATACAGATCCACAGCAGAGGCAATCCAGTTGGTGGCATCACTGCTTTCCATGGAGTTGCCCGGGGCATTATTCACCGCTACCTGCCAGTGGTGATCACTTTCCCCCAGGGCGGAGTACACCACGATCCAGTAATTGGTGGATTCAGTCAACGCCTGGGGAGGAATGGTCACCCGGTAAAATTCACTGATGATGTCGGGAATATCGCTGGTGGTAATGGTCGCGCTTTGCAGGATCGCACCTGGAGCGTTCACGCCATGGGCGCGAAGTTCCACGGTCAGGGATGCCTTGGGCGTTCCCCTGCGCCGGACCCAAAGGCTGATCTTGTTGGCGGTGAATCCACCTCCTGGTGGAAGTACAAACCTGGCAGCCAGGTAATTTCTCGATCCGGGAATCAAGGCTGACCAGGTGACTGACCCAGGCAGGTTTGCTGCAGCCTTGCGGTAACCGGTTGCGTAGGATTCCTGCGGTGCCAGGAACAGCTTGCCAAACATGGAATTGATCCGGGTGGAATCGTAAAAGCGGGTGACGTCCCGGTCAAAGTCCAGTTCCCCCCTGCCCCCCGACCAATCATCCTGGGCAATCGGTGTGTACGGCGGTTCAAAATCGCTGTACTTCTGGTTACCGGAGGTGGTCTTCATTGCGGTGCGCTGCACCGGGGCGCGGGCTATTCCCAATGGATTTGCCTGTCCCTTTGAATCTGAAAGGATCAGCCCGATGGTTCTTTCTCCATCCGACAGGCTGACATGATGGGTGTTGTTCTTTGATTCCGGCTCAACGATGACTGCCATTTCATCTGTACCTTACGTCCCTGGGGGGCAGGGCGGATTCTTTGTTGAACGCTCCCATGATCGCCTGGGCTTCCAGCATTTTGGCTTCGTTGAACAAATCCATGGCTACCTGATTGTCCTTATGGGTGCGCTGGATCATGTTCCTCCAGAGAACAACGGAGGCTGCGGCTCGGAGATAGTTAGGGTTCACTGCATTGTTGATCTCATCAGCATCGTTGATCTCGCCATGGTGACCCACATAAGTCAGCCGGATCTTCTTGCCGGCATCATCCCCACAATAATCACCGTAGTAGGTGATCTTCCCTGGGTATTCCCGCCAGCGGTGTACCACCTCAAAGGAATAAGGGGCGGTGTCATTGGATGCGATCTCCATCCGGCGCACATCGCTCACCCCCGTTGGCAGGGTGTAATCCTCAATCTGGACATTTGCCACCAGGGTTTCGTCAAACTTGGCAATGGGGTAGGTTGAAAGAATGGCATTGACCGCCATCCTCAACAATTTCAATGGGAAGTCCTTGACTGCTATGGCGTATTGATCCCCTGCCACAACTGCGCCTGGCAGGGCAACATCCAGGGTAACTGCGCCACCAGAAACATTCTTAATCGCTCCACATTTGCCAGCGTTTGCTCCGGAAAGAATCCAATACGACCCCCCGATATACTCATTGGGAATCGTGATGGTGGAATCTATGATCGTGGTGGTGGATCCCCCGGTGGCAACACTAGGGGTCACTTCCTCGATATGCTTTGCCAGATCCAGGGTCGCATCGGCCAGCTTCATGGATTATTCCCTGATAGGTCGCAAGAAGAACTGCCCACCCCACTGCTCATCCAGGTAATACAGGTTGCCAGCTTTGTCAGCAAAGCGCAACGTGCCGATCTTTTCCAAAGGGACGGCAGAGGGTTTCCTGGGTTGGCTTTTTTCGGTTGCGATTTTGTCTGCATCTGGTGCGTCCTGAGATTCAATTTTCTTTTCTGACATGAGACACCTCGTTTGATTAAAGGGGCTGTCTGTCACCAGGCAGCCCCTTTGCTATTCCCTGGGATTACCAGTTGGTGTACCGGCCAGCCGGCACGAAGGCGATCAGCACCTTCCCAAAGTTCGGGGTTGTTCCACCAAGGGTGGAGATAGCCCGGCGGTAGGGGGCATTGGACTTCGTGCTAAGGAAATACTGCCCGGCAGCGTTGATCTGCGGAAATGCGGCATAGTCACGCCAGGTGGCGTTGTCATCACTTTCCTGGATCTTCACATCCAGGGTGGGGCTGGTGCCGGTGGGCGCGGTGGGTACGTGCACCATCACCGTCCTGGGTTCGATATCCACGCCGACATTCACGCCGGCAGTGGCCAGCTCGCTTGCGGCGAGGTCTGCGGCGTTGGAACGAAGAACGTCATCGTACATGATTCACCTCCTTATTTCGCCGTGATGCCGTACAACCGGGCAACGCTGCGCGGATGGGAAACTGCCAAACCGGTCACCCAATCGATGACCGATTTGTAGGTTACCTGGTCGTCCATCAGGGTGGGTTCGGAAACTTCCATGTCGTACTCCTGCCATCCGGTGAAGTATTCATCACCGATCCGGACCGCATACACGCTGGTCTGACCGCCACCCGTCAGAGCGGTGCCGTTCTCGACATCCGTGATCACCTGGGTGGTGTCGTCAAACTTGTAGCCCATGTCCACCAGTTTGGCTCCCTTGTATTCCGTGAAGATCCTGCCCAGGGCATCTGTGGTGGTGGAAAGTTGGTTGGACTGGCGCATGATGGATTGGAAGCGAAGCAGGAAGGTGTCATTGCAGAGCAGGTACGCGTTCTTGCCACCTGCCTGAATGCTTCCGGTCACCGCATAAAGCAGGGCATCCAGGGCATCAAAGAATATCTGGATGTTTGCCGCAAGACCGGTGGCATCTGCGCTGATGTCGACGTTGGCATTAATGCGTTGGGATGCTCCCAGGTCATTTTGAGTGCGGTACCACAACCCCACCGGGTTATCCAGATCGGCGGGCAGTCCGTTGATCGCCTTGTCGGTGAAACCCCGGGCAAGGGCGCGGCTGATCATCTGCATCTGGTAAGTCTTGGGGTCATAGATGCGCGGCGTTTTATCACGCATTAGGGCTTTATCGAAAAGCAATTCATTGCCAATCGAATAAGCCATTTCCTCCACCTCATTGGGCTTACCGGCTTTCACCGAACCATGTGGAGATCCCAGCTTGCGCCAGGGTACATTGGGCATCGCGCCTTCGCGGACCACCTTGATCGCAAGAGCGCTGGCGGTTACAAAGGGCAGGATGTCCATAAAAGTAGATTCCTCACGAGCTGTGCGCGCCACGCCGGAAACAAGCGGCTTTGGGGATTGCGCATAATCTGCGAGGGTCATTCTTTCGGCCATAGTGTTACTCCTTGCTGATCCCTAGATCAGCCGAATTTTTTGAAGTAGTCATCCAGCACGTCTTTCCCTGGGACATTCAAGGGTACGGCGTTGCCGGACTGCCCACCCTGTGCCAGGGCGGGAATCCTTCCAGGACTGCCTGATCGTTCCTCGCGCGCTTTTTTGTCAGCAATTGCCTTTTCCACGGATTTCAAGAATTCAATGGGTGTCTTTCCCCCGATATTCTTGAGTTCAGGATCGTTCTCGGTGATGTGAACCCCGGCCTCTGCCATCATGCGATAGCTTTCTGCTGTGGTTCCATTGGGTTTATCAATGCCATCCTCCTGCATCCAGGAAATTGCCTGGTTGATGACAGGATCGCCTTGTTGGGGAGCTGGCTGATTACCCGGCTGGGCTGCCTGGTTGGTCAGAACTTCCCCGGATTGCCCACCCTGCGCTTGTTGATCCTCATGGGTAACAATCGCCTGGGCTTGCTCGCGTGTGACATTCACGCCAGCCGCTTGAAGGTCGACAATTTTCTTGTTGATCCGCGCTTCCATTTTGCCGGTCATGGATTGTGCGTTACGGAGTGCTTCCGTAATCTTTTGCTCCATCTCGGCTTTGGTTACAAACTCTCCATTACCAGTCTGCGCCTGCGTTTGTGCGGTCTGCTCCTGGGTCGGAGCAGGTGCCGGTGCAGGATTTGCAGGTTGCCCTCCCTGTGCTGGCTGGTTATTATTGGTTTGCGTACCCTGAAACATTGGATTGATCCTCCTGGTGACAAAATAAAAAACGGGACGCGATTTTGGTCGCGCCCCGTTTTTGGCAGTCGGGCTTGTGAATCTATTTGGTCTTGTTATCAATATTCTAGCATATTCATTTTTGAATTACAACATCATTGCACGAAAGATTGGGATACCACGGTGTCCAGGTATTCATTGATGGTGGGTGATTTCTTGCCGCCCAATTCCCAAATGCGTTTGATCTCTGACCATGCCCCGGATGATAGGGGTTCGCCTGTCGTGTAATAGTCCAGTAATTGCCGGATCAGCGGGTTGGTCATTTGCTTTAACTCGGCTTCGCTCAGGCTCGGCGTGTTGTTCTGGTATTCCTGGGCTTGATCTTCAAAGTAGCCAGCCAGCTCCGGGTGTTGTGCTTTGAAATTCCTATTCCAGCTCCAGTAGTTTGCCAGCTCCGGATGCGATCTGAGGAATGCCCTGCGTTTATCCAGGGGTTGGGCATCCCAAAACTTGCTGTAGGCTTCCTTGTCGCCGGCGCGGTATGCCGCCTGCACGGTTTTGTAGGTGTCGGATAATTCAGGGTGGCTTCCCAGGTAGGCTTTCTTTTGCTCATCGGTCACCCTGGGCAGGGCATAATACTGCTGCTGCAATTCATACCAGTTGGGGAATCTGGCATTGCGCTCCTTCTGGTAATTCTCTGCTGCGTTGGCAATCACGGCATTATAGTAGTCCACCTTCTGAATGTTTTCATCTTTCAAGCTGGACGGCACCATACCGCCGATCTGCTGCACCCATTTGATCAGGGTCTTGTCGCTCACTGTGTCGGTGTTGCGGGTATTCTCATCCAGGAATGAATCAATGAATTCCTGCCCCAGGGCTTCACGCACTTTCTTTTTGTTCGGACCTGCCAGACTGGTGTATTTGCGCCACACCTGATCCACCAGGAATTCATGCAGCCGGGTGTCGGGATCCGCAAACAGGGCAAGGCGGGCTTCATACTCCGGATGATCTGCGAAGAAATCATTGATGGCAGATTCGTCACCTGTTTTGAATTTCTTCCAGGCGTTGTTGTACTCGTCCTGCAATCCTCTTAGTTTCAGCTCCCCGGTGGGGAACAGGCTGCCGCCAAAGATGCCTGAGAGGAATGCCGGCAGGATCTCATACCATTTGGCGTTGTTCTTCAAGGCTTCAAAACCGACCACTCCCGGTGTGCGCATTGCGCTTTCGGTTGCCACTCTTTCCCTGGCCATGTCAAACGCTTCGCCCTGTCTTTCGATCATGGCAATCCTGGCTTCATCAGCAGTGATCAAACCCTCTCCGGCCATGTTCGCAAGCTGGCGGTCAATGTAGTAATCCCCCCATTGCCCAAACTCGGATAACTTATTGGCTTTGCGGATGGCTTCTTCGGGACCGGCAAGCAGCCCACCCACAATATCGGTCAGTCCCTCGGCAAAGGTATCCTTGCCAATTTCGCGCACCGCTTGACCGGTCCGGGTGATCGGCAGGACGCTGATCTTTTCGGGGGTGCCTTGGGCAATGTTCTTCGGGATGGTCCACCACAGAGCGGGGGATAGCATCATGGTCGCCAGGCTTGCAGGGCTGATGTTCTTATCCAGGCTTGCCTCTGCCTGTTTTACAGCGCGGTTCCAAATATTGCCAGAGTGATTCTGCTTGGCATCCTTCGCTTCCTGCGGGGTGATCAACCCGGCGTTCAGCATCTCATCCACCTGGCTTTCGGCTTCCGCACCCACCCTGGCAGAATCCCTGGTGTACTGGTCGATTGAATCTGTGAATTGCTCGAATGGGAATAACTGTTTCATCGGATCGATCCAGTAACCACCACCCATCCAATCTGGCATCCATGGCATCGGGATCCTGGACTTGCCTTTCAGCCTGGTGGGCATTTTCTGATCCAGTTTTTCCTGCATCTGCTTCATTCTGGCATACATGGCATACCAGCCTGGGCGGTCCATCATGCGCTTTGCCCAATTGTAGTAGGACCGGGTGTACCAGAATTGATAGGGTGAAATAATATTCAAGAAATTATCCACCCCATATCTTCTTGAATAATTCAACAGGGCAGAATCACGCATCTGCTCCCCGTAATTCATGGCTGATAGCTTCATTCCCGCCATGTCGTTTTTCACCGAGCCGTTGATATAGCGGGTGATCTCCTTGCGGGTATCCTCGTCCAGGCTGCCAATGCTGAACTTCCTGGCTTCACCCATTTGCTTTTTGTATTCCTGCCCAAATTTGTCCAGGATGGTGCGGAGGTATTCTGAATTGATCTCGTGCAAGACCTCGCCGTAGGGTTCTGTAGAGGGTGTTCCGTTCAATGGAACTTCACCCATGGGAGCTGTTGTATCTACTCTCCCTGGTTCTTCTGGCGCTCCTCCCCTTCCTTTTCCTTCCTCAACATATCCAGGTAAACCTGCCCCGGCACGTCCATATCCAGACCACTCTCCGGGTAATCCCGCTCCGGGAGTTTCAATTTGCCCTGGTTGTACAGCTCCACGTTGCGCAGGAGATTCTCCATAAACTCTTCCGATGTCTTTACCATACCGTTGTTGGAATTGTTGCCAGTGTTCTCTGTCATTGATGCTTTCTCCTTTCTGATTCTTGTTTAAGATCACCCGATAATTGTTATTGTCATTGTAAAAAAGAGTGGCTTTGTCTGCCAGGGGATATAACTCCATGAAGTTTTTAGGAACATTTTCGTTTGCCATCCACAGGAAGTCTTGTGGAATGTACCTTCCGTTGTTATTCGCCCTGGCTTTCATTCCCTCCCATGCTTGCTCGGGTTCGACATCCACCATAATCAAGGTGACATCATATCCAATGGTTTTTAGCCTGGTAAGTAAATTTCGGTATTTCTCCGGGCTGGACCCTACCCCGTCTATGATCACATTCTTTCCAGAGGTGATCGCTTTCTCTTGAAGGGCTTTTGCCATCTCACTGGATTCTTCATGCACTATTGCTGGCCCGCTTTTGTTTTTCCGTCTGGCTTCCACCTCAAATTCGGGGAGATAGGATTTTGCCATGTCGGGATCCACCACCACGTAGTTGGAGATTAAATCTCCCTGGGCGAAAGACATATCGCGGACTGATGTTTTACCACTTGCAGGTAAACCCATCAGGATGATGGCTCTGGGTTGTTGACCTTCCGGGGGTGGTTGAACGGAATCAAACTGATCTCGGATGAATTTATCGTGCAATTCTGCGCGATCTGCTGTCCATTCATTATTAATTTTATACCGATCAATCGTCTGTGTCAAGCTGTCATCGTTGATCCAGCCCTCAATATCTGGCAATTCGTGCCGTTCTCGTAAACCCACCTGGAACAGGGATGGGCTGTAAATATCCTCTGGGTTGGTTCCCGAAGTAATCACTTTGCCACTCGCGTCCAGGATGCGGTAAGTGATCTGCTCTCCCTGGTGCAGTTTGAGGGTTTCTTCGATCTGCCTTAGCTTCTGGATGTCGATTCTGACATAGCTCGTGCCATCACTTCCCCTGATTGCAAGTTCCACAATCCGGGTGGGTTTTGCTTCCGGCACCAGGTCTTCAAACAGGGACATTTGAGGACTGGCTTCTTTCGGTCTGAAATCAACATCGTCCACCGGGATGGGGGTGCCGGAGAATAGCGGTAAATCCTCCTGTGATTCGCTGAACATATTGATTTGATTGCGATTGCTCTGGATCTTCCCTTGCTCCAGGCCTGGCGTGGGTTCTGCTTTTTCAATGGATGGATTATCCGGGTCAACCTTCTTGATCTCGCCATCAATCTCATACACCCAAAGAGCGGGGTTCTCGCGGTCAATCCCCAGCAGCCTGGCTTCACCACCATTGGCGTTGAACTCCTTGAACAATTCTGGATGGGCAGGATACAGGGCAATGGGTTCACCGTCCCTGTATACCTCGGCCACCACGTCATATTGACCGTGTTTGAAGGCGTAAACCTTCTGGATGTAGGTGCCTTCCCCTGGTGGATAGGACGCGTCTGAATCCACCAAGGGGATCGGTGTGGTGCGGTTGCGAGCTTCAACCCGAAGCAGAGATTCACGCGCCAGGTCAACCTGTTTTTTGACAAAGGCAATTTCCGCTGCGCTGATCTTGCTGCTGGTGGGCGGTTCGCCGTGTTCGCCATCCAGAATCCAGTTGGCGTACTCACGTGCATATGCGCGCTGATCTTTGTCGGAGATCAGCTTGTTGATTCCATTCGACAGGTATTCAGTGACCTGATCCCATTGGGGTACTTTGTCTGTGTGATTCAGATCGATGTTTTTGATCTCGTCAATCGGGACAGCTTCACCCTGGTCATACAGATCCTTATAGCTGTATTCCTTCTGGACCATGGCGAGCTTTGCCCTTTCCTCTTTGCTCAACGTGGAAAGGTAGGATGCTTCCCCCATAACGTACTTGTACAGCCAGATGCCTTCACCTTCGGTCATCCCGCCAGCTTCGAGACCGGCAAGTTTTTCCAGGGTGGCGCGGTCATTGGTTTCAATTGCATCCTGCCGGGCTTGATCCAGCAGCCACTGGTCGGATCGGATTTGCGCTTCCCTGGCAGCTCTGCGGTTCTGCCGGCGTCGATTCAGGATTTCGATCTCGGCCTGCGTTTTGACCGGAGCTGGTGGCTCGACAGGTGGTGTTTCAACCGGCTGGGGTTGGGCTTCTATTTTTGGTTGTTCTGCTCCAGGTGGGGGAAGTTTTTCTTCCACCATTCCCGGTCCTGCTGTTTCTCCTCCTCGGTCATTTGGGGGTACGACCAATGCCGCTGGGGCGGTGGCTTGGGCATCCACTTGTCCACCGTTGGCTTGTTCGTTTGAGAGGGCTGGTTCGTACTTTCCACCGGCTTGCTCGAATCTTGTTTGCGCGTCATACATCACCTCTTCTTTATTTCTGAATTTCTGATCTCCAAATAATGAAGCCTGGCGTGGATCAGGTTCTTTCAATGCTTCGTCCACATATGTGCGAATGAAGTCTCGCAAAGGTTTTTCGTTTTTCAACCCCGCCATCATACGTAATAGAAATTCCTGGGTACGGGTCAATGGCTCCACAAACATGGGTGGGGTATTGATCAATTCATCAATATTGCCAAGTTTATTTTGCTGTCTGAACCACCTCAATCGATCTGCAGCTACCGCAATATCATTTGAAAGCGATAGATCAGGGTTAATCCTACCCCGTGAAATATCCCCGTCAAGCTCTGCCAGTTGTGGCAGGACTTTGTACATAACTGATTCGACTGTGCGCATTTGCGCTTTTGTATTGAAGGTGGTGAATTGATCCAGCAATTGTTTGGCAGCATCATTGGTATAGATGTTGGCAAACATGGCATTCTTGATCCGGGTAATTGCCTTCTCGGTGAATTGACCTTTTACAATGTATTGCCCCTTCTCTGTGTCTGCCACCTTGTTCTGTAGGAAGGACGTGATAAAGTCTCGATTGGCAGCGCGCTTAAGCATCCCCTCCACAGTGTCATCATCGCCCACTTCCAGTTTTGCCAGGGCTTCTTTGGAGATCGAACCCACATCGTTGACGGCAATTTCCTGATCATTCATCGCCAGGTTTTCGCGGGTGTTGGCATCGTTCACAAACTTTTTGATGGCATCCGCATCCATTGTGTCATCAAGAACCCTGACCAGTACCGGGTGTTTCATGGTCTTGAAGCTTTCAGGATCAATGCCGTGTTCCACCGCATAATCGTCCAGGGCAGATCGGTATTCCAGCCACCTGTTGGGGTAGGCGTCGATGGCTCTGGAGATGTACAGGATGCGACCATTGCCTGAAAGCACCATGTTATCTTGATCCAGGATGGGTGCGCCCCGGTCTATGGCTTTGAATTCGTCCAGTAATTTCTCCGGATCAAGTTTGCTGGCGTTGTTTTCAATTTGCTCACGGCTAGCTTGCGCCTGGCGGTCACGTGGCTGCTTCGCCTGATCGTAAAGGGGATTTGGTTTGATGGCATCCCCTTCGAATCTGTCGCTTGAAATGATGTCATCCAGCTCCATGACCGCGTAGGTCATCTTGTACCTGGTGTCGCCCTGGATGCTCTTGGCGCTGGTCTTGCCACCCATGATCCTGACCACTTCCGGCTTGTGCCATGGAGCAAGATCCGGATTTGTCTCCAGCTCCCGAAGTGCGTCATAAACAGCGGTATCGTGGATCAGCTTACCATCATCCCCCTGCAGGTAATTATCCACCGCGTCATCCACGAATTTGATGGCTTCTTCTTCGCTGCCAAACTTGCCCAGTACGTACCTGGCGGCTTCCTTCTTTGCCATCCGGGTGATCTCATCATCGTTGAAGCGATAATTCCTGCCGCTGTTCTTGATATCCTCGAATCGCCTCCGGTAAATCTGATCCCAGGATTGTGGCCGGCTGGGCTGGTCCACCAGCATTTTGTCAAAGATGTCTTTCAGGGATACGCCATTGATCTTCGCCTGAATGTCTACGGTCTTTCCACCCACCGTGAAATCCTGGGCGGTTTCAAAACCACTCACCCTGCCCCCCGTCTTGAATAGCTTGTGGTAAATATTCAGCATCCAGTCCGTGAATTTGCGGAAGACGGACTTGAGCGCCATGGTGGGAGCATCCCCTTCTGCCAGGTATCTTTCCCATCCCCGGGCAAATGTTTCTTCCGCCTGAACGTACCGGGCTGCCTCCTCGGGTGTTGCAGTTGCGCTCCAATACCTGGCTTCAAGGTTTTGCAATTCCGCCGCACCGGATAGACCGCCGTGCCTGGCAACGGTGTCCAGGTCTGCCGTGGAAAGATCGCGCCGGAAGATGTGACCCACCTCGTGCATCATCGTGCTGAAATCGGGTGCGTTCAAACCCCTGACCAATGCCCGGCCATCTTCCAGGAAGTTGATGGATCCTCGTGCTTCGCCCTGGCGCAATTCCTGGGCAAGATTTTCAAATAATCCCTTATTGGTGATCTTACCGTTGTCGTCCAGTGCAAACCGGGTGGCGTACCAGTAATCCCGGTAGGCTTCACCAGGTGCGAATCCAGTCTGCAATGCCAGGGTATCCGCATGGGATTCCATCACCACCATGGCGGCATTGACCTCGGTTTCTGAGACGCCATATTGCCTGATCAGGTATTCCTTGATCTCTTCGCGGGTGGCATATCCCCGCTCCCGGATGGTTGCCATGCGTTTCTGCCTGTCGGCAATCAGGGCGATGTCCTCCGCCTGGGTCTTGGCGGTAATGGTTTCCCTGGCCTTGGTCACCTGGTGCGCCAGGTAGTGTTGATTGAAAGCGTATTCTGCCAGCTCCGGGGGCACATCCCCCAGGTTCTTGAAGTCTGATTCAAAGTATGGCTTCTCGCCATTGGCATCAATATAATCCTTACCATATTTGCGGATCACGTTGAGGGCATACCTGGCAACCGGGTTTCCCTTCTTATCGGTGATTCCAAATTTGGCGGCCAGGCTCATGATCTGTTCACGCTTTGCTTGGGCAGCCGCGCCGGCTGCTTCTGCTGCAGGTGCTTCCTCAATCCAATCCGGTTCTTCTGGAACCAGGGGTTTGGGTTGCCTGGCAGGTGGCACTTCCACCTTCTTTTCTGGTTCGGGAACTGGCTGCCTGGCCAACTCGAATGCTCCCCTGTTCTCCAGCTCCTTCATATCGGCGATCATGCGGTTGTAGATCGGGTTGAATTCGGCGTATGCCCGATCTTTTTCTTCACCCACCATGTCCGCAGTTTTCTCACGGATGTCCAGTTGCGCCTGAACTGTCCTTTTGCGGACCTCCCGGATTGCCTTGCGCCACTCTTTGGCTTTTTCAATATCCCACCCGGTAAACTCGGCGTAGGATTGTGCAAATTCCTCATCCATCCCGGTTTGTAGTTTTTCTTCCAGGGCGGTGGCCTTGTTGTACAGATCGTTGATTTTCTGCTCGGTGGCTTTCCACTCGGCATTGGTTCTAGATTGCCAGGTGTCGTAGGTTTCCCCGTCTTTGCGGTGGGAATTCTCAAAGTATCTGTCGCGCAGCTTTCGGGTTTCCTCGTGGAACTGTTTCCAATTGTCGTGGTTCTGGTTCAGAAGATCGATGAACTTGCGTGATCTCTCGTTCTTGATGTCCAATCCATCAAAGATTCCGCTCAGGGTTTGGGTTTCGAACTCGTATACCCGACGCCACTCCTTGTCCTGGCTGGCAGACAGGGCTTTCCATTCCTTGTTCCATTGCTCGGAGCTGAATTCACCCTGTGATTTGCGGTAGTACAGATCGTCCACCGCCTTACGCGCATTTACCCAATGCTGCCCGATCATGATCTCGGTGTCGCCGTATAACTGGAGGACCCCCACCAGCTTTTCCTTGTTCACAATGTTGACCACTTCCAATGACCGCTTGGCAATTTCCCTGCTAAATGCGGCATCCACAAAGGCATCCACCTGGTCACGGATCTCCCAAATGGCGGTATCCACCTGGGAGGGATCTGTCGCATCTTTCAGTTTGACGAATAACTGATCCATGATGCTGGTCTTGGTCAGCATATCTTCCACCATGCCGGGTTCGCCTGGATAAAGGGTATCGCTAACCTTCTGCGCCACCTGGGAAATCGAGGGCTTCATATACTCGCCAAAGATTGCCTTCTCGATCTCGTCAATGTTCATGCCGGCTTCGATTGCGCCGTAAAGCACATTCTTCATTCCGGGTGCACGTTGATCCAGGATGGCTTCGATGCTTGGGGACATCCTCTTAAATCCCTGCCCCTGCTTCCAATTGCGATTCCAGAAGGTGGTGATGCCAATGATGGTCGCCTGGCGCGATTCTGACCGCTCCACCGCTCCGGATAGCCTGGAGAAAACACCGGCACCCCGGTTGATCTTGTCGATGCGCTTCTGGCTCTTGGCAATCAGGTCGCTGGCCTCGGTGGCTTCTGCGATAATCCCTTTGCCGCCGTAGATCGCGCCCTCATCTGCTGCGCCCACGCCCACATCCAGCCTGGGTGGAGTGATCCGCAGCCGTTCCAGTGTATTGTTGATCTGCCTGGGGGTCAGGAATCCGAACACGCCCACGGATGCACGGGTGACAATATTATTGATGGCATTATTCAGAAAGTAAGCAGGGTTCAGCCCCAGCAGGAGCAGGGATTGTACTCCCTTCAAGGTGTTGGATAACCGAAACACCCAGCTATTAGGCTTCAACCCCAGGGTATTCTGAAACCACCCATCCATCTTGTCTGCCATGTTGATCAACAGGTGGGCTTGCATTTCAGTTTCGGACCATGGCAGGGCATCCTTGCCGGTGAATACACCCAGGGTATCCTTGATAAATTTGGCATCTCCGACCTGTGGAGCAACGTCATTGATGCGCCGGATCAGGGTATCCGGTTCGAGTTCCAGTTGTTCCAGGATGTTGGCCGGCTTTTCTTTCAGGGCATTGGCAATCTTCATCAGGATCATGCGCCGATCTTTGCTGGCGTTCCAACTGATCAGCATGTTGTCCAGGGAATTATCCTTCGTGGCAGCATATTTGATCGCCTGTTGGATGGCTGTCATGGCCGGAGATTTCAATATCTGCTCGCCAACATCTCCCCTGGCAACCTTTTCCAATCCGGCTGCCTGTCTCCATAGTTTGCCCATCAGATCCACATCCCCGTTTGCCGCGTCCATCAGGGTGGCCATGCTGGAATGGAATGTGTTCAGCATCAGGTGGGTTTGAGATTCGGGGGTCAGGCTGGAAAGCTTTTGATACCACTTCATCCCGGTGTTGGGTCGAAGCTCTTTGAAGCCATAGGTGTCATCCAGCCCACCAATAAACTTTTCAAAGTCGGTCAGGTCCCTGGCTTCTGGGATTTCCCTGGGGGCGCGGCTGGCCTTGTAGGTTTGCTCTTTGCCGTTAGCATCTTTCCAGATCACCCTGTCGCCTTCATAACGGATGGTGGCAGGATCGACACCGGACCTGGTCAGTTCTTCCACCTTGGCGCGGGTATCCGCCGGGTAGTCTGTATAATCACCAGCATAATGCCCAAAGCGGATCGAAGTTTTGTATTGATCCAGGGTCTCGAAGATGCCCGGGGTGGAGCGTTGTTTGGTTACGGCTTCCGCAAGCTGCTGAACACCAAAGGGAAGGGCATCAATTGCCAGGTTGCCACGGGTTTCCTTGAATGCGGTGGCCAATCGTTCATTGCCGCGGAACCTGGCAATCTTCTCGCCTGCCGCGTTCATTCCCCTGGGTAAAAGCTGCATGGGATCAAGCACGGATTGCAGCGCAAAATCATTGACGATGCCCGATGCGCCGTACTCCAGGGTGAATTCAGCATAGGTTTGATCCGATGCTTCCCTCAAGGTTGCGCCCTCATTCATCAATTCATTGATCCGCGCCTTGGCTGCGTCCATGGCTTTGACACCCTTGCCATATGCCGGCAAATACTGACCACTTTTACCCTGTTCAAAACGGAACACGCCACCAGGAATGCCGCGGTATTCTTCGTTATAGGCAGACGCCAGCAGTTTAGCCAGCGGTTCAAGTACGCTAAAATCCCCGGTCTCATAGGCCAGTCTGGCGGCTTCCCAGTTGACCGGAAGATCCTTGAAGGATTGTTTTAGATTTTCAAAATTAAATACATCGATATTCTTAAAATCTTCTCGGACAGCAGCCATATTCCTGTCATCGATTATTTTCCAGGCTTCCTTTTCGGAAACATTGTATTGCTTCATCGTTTCTTGCAGTTCTTTGTCAAGCTGCTGACCAATCTGCTTTCTATCCAGGCTATACATCAGGTTGATGCCATAAGTCTGCTCCACGGCCTGTGCAGCAAAGTTAAAAGCCATCAAAACCTGACTTAATCCTGGCACTTCTTTCCCGGTCAGTCCTTGATAGAACGTGCCCCCACCCAATGCCAGCGCCCCCACCACCATACCTGGCAATTTCCCAACCGTCTGTCCGATTTTTCCGCCCAGTAGGAACATAGGCCAAGATTGAGAAAGGGTGCCAACGATCTTCGAGCCAAGAGGTCGGTCTGCCAGATTCTGTGTTTGTGCGCCGGACATCAGCAGGGTGTTCAGAGCTTGTTCGTATTTCAGCAGGTCGCCCCATCTACCCTGGGTGTCTTGCATTTGCTGCATCTGTTTGGCACGGAGCTCCCGAAGTGCATCTTCCCCCCATAGAACCTGGGAAGGTGGTTGCTTCATCTTGCGGAGGTAGTCAAGTCCGCTATCCCCTTCGGGCAGAGATTGCCATTCATACCAGGGCTTGCCCTCGTTGCGTTCACTCATGTACTCCTAGGCGGCGGTGATCGCATCCGGGTCTATCCATTCAGGGGGTTGCCATCCGGGTGGTGCAGACCGGATGATGTTGTAATTCATGGCAATATTGGTTGGATTCTGCCAATACGAATACTTGGGCGTGGATAGTGCTATGGTTTCTTTTCCGCCTGGTACTGTCGCATTATTGACAGTTACATCTTGTTGCTTAAGTAGATCCTGAAAATATGGATCGTTCAACCATCGCCTTGGGATGTTATGCCCTTCCCCATTGAGACCGATCACCATCACGGCATCAGAACTATTACCAGGCATCTTCCCATGAGGTACTTGATATTCTTCCGGTTTGATCGTGGGGCTGCCCTCCCACGGATTGATCTTTTCAGGATCGTAACCCATTGTCTTCCACCTTATTGAATTGAGAATGCTTTTATTAAATCCGCCAGTTCATCAATGCGTTGTAGTAATTTTGGAGGGCATCTGAGTAGGAAGCGCCGCTATAGCCGCCATAGCCGCCATAGCCGCCCCAGGGGTATTCATACGGCCACTCTTGATTCTGGTCTTGATTGGAATAAGTTATAGTCTTTGGAGGGGTGGTTAATTGTTTCGCTGCCCGCTCTTTCCACAGGTCTCGTAATCCCCATCTGTATTCTGTATCGTCTGGATCTTGGGTCGGATCGTAGAATTTGTAAGCAGATGTCGCCAGTGGGTCTACCCCATTGATTAAACGCGTGCGGTAGTATTCATCAAGCACAGACGATTTGTCTTCGGGTTCAGCAAACGGATTCTGTAATCCCTCCCAGGGGAATTTGACCTTTGGCTGATCTTCACCACCTGGTATGTTATCAGGATTACCCCAAAGATATAACTGCTTTACGATGTCCAGAATGGTGGGTTGCTTGGGCGCGGTGGGTAGTTGTTTCACTACCGGGGTGGGATTTACAAATTTCACCGTGTCGGGAGTGTCTCCCACGCCAAAGGAGGGTATATCAATATTGCCAATTCCCAAACCTGAATTCCCGCCCCCCATATTGGGTGCCTGAATGAACCGCTCTTGATTTCTCGTGCGTCCACCAGGAAGATATTCTCTATCTTCCTCCCCCACGTTCTGGCGATTCAAGGACATTTGGTACAGGTACGAGTTGTACCAATCGTTCATTTGCGGACCGTACTTTGGATACTTCCGCTGCTGCTGGGTGATCAGGTCAGAATCCTGCGCATCGCCATAGATCACACCCTTGGGTTTTGGTTTCGGTGTCGGTGTCTGCTTGGGTTGGGTTCTCGGATCATCGTATGAGATTGCCATTTGGACCTCCAATGAGTTGATCGATCTCGATTGCTTTATCTGGATTGGATTGCTTGATCAGGTCAATCACACCTGGCTGCATCTTCTCCAGCATCTTCAAAAACATTCGCGCCTGGGGAGCTTCCCATTGCTTTTTAAATTCGGTCTTTCATCCCTCGACCTCTGCCCTGGCTTCAAGAAAAATATCCTCGGCATCTGAAATATTAGCCATTCGTCCCTCCCTGTGGCGTCTGACCCTGACCACCACCTGGGATCATGCCGGCCATCTGCGGTGGTAATCCACCCTGGATCCGCTGCCCCTGTCCAGCGGCCATCTGTGGATTGGCAAGCATGTCGGGGGTTGGCATCAGACCTGATTGCCCAGGTGGTGTTTGCCCCTGTCCTTGTGCCTGCGCTGCTGCCTGGGCTTCTGCCAGGGCTTTCTCCTGCGCGGCTTTCTGCTCGGCAGCCTGTTCCTGGGCTTGCCGTTGCATTTCGGTCTGGATGTAGGCGGCTACCATGGCCTGCTCTGCCTGTTGCGTCCAAACTTTCTTGCGCATTTCTTCCGTGTTCTGAATGTTCAGGATGTTTTCCTGGATCCATTCATCGTCTGCCAGTCCGGTGTTTTTGAGCATCACAGCAATGTTGGCAAGCTGCAACCGGTCCTGGGGCAGGGAGACATCGAGCTTCACTTCCACATCCAGATCATCCGGGATCTCCTCCGGTATCAATTCTGATCCGGCGAGTGCCAGAGCTTCTGCGCCATCCTTCTTTGCCATCATCAACATCAGCCTGGCGACCTCGGCAATTGCTGCCCCGCCCATGCGCTGCGGTCCAATGAGCGGCAAGCGTCCCGACTGGTTGAGCAAAGAGAATTCGCTGAACGTGGTCTGCCGGTTCATGGGTGCGCCAAATGCCTGGGCGTGGATCGTATTTTCTTCGAGCTTCTGACTGGCCAGGTTCATGCCCTCCATGAAAGCAGGGTCGATCAATCCCTTGTTGCCCATGGGTTCGAGCTTCTCATTCGCGGACAACTCCACCACACCACCCGGTACATCGAAATTCAATTCAAGTTTTTTGTCAGGGTTCTCCGCGCTGGAAGTGTGAATAAACATGGCACTGGCTCCCATGCCAAAGATCGTGGTGTACAGGATGGTCATGCTCAGGTTCTGCGCTTTCCAGATCCCGGATTTGTAAATGGAATAAAGCAAGGGCTGGGTCTGATCTTCTGGCTTGTCAAACAAACCTGATCCATCCACCTGGGTGCTGCTGATGGGAATTTCAGGGAATCCATGCGGCCCCATCCATATATCGTGACCCTCCACCCAATAAGCGGCGTAGTCCAGATCGTAAAATGTAGACAGGGTGAGCTGCCCGATTCCGTGCTTCTGTTTCAGTTCATTGGGCAGCAGGTCACCAAAGGTATTCAACAGGTAGCTGTGGCTGACCTTGGTTTCCCGGTAGTAGGCGGTCAAGCCGGCAATGTCAAATTCCGGATAGCCTGAATGTGGATTCCAGTTTTCCACCAGGTAGGGGGTCATCCTGGCAAGGCGCTCAATGCGTTCCTTGTGCTTGGTGGTTCGCTTGATCAGGTCTGCCATGGGAGTGATGGCGTTGTCGATCCTGCCATAAAGGACTGCGGATAATAGGGCGTCAAAGTGAATAGGTCGCTTCTTGATCTTGCCTGAGTTCGTCCACCACCGGGTCAGGTCCTTCTCAATCTTGTCTGTGTCCACGTTTTCATTGGTGGTGGTCACGCTGAATTGCGGATCTGTGGGCAGCATCAAGCGGGTGGCGTTCAATACTTTGTTCCTGGCATCCGGGGAGATGGTGATCACCGTGCCATCCCGTAGTTGTTTCTTTTCAGTCTCGCCCCATTTCAGATTGAAGATGTTTTCATATTCTGTGAAATCTTTATGCAGGTTCGAGTAGATAGATTTCAGGTCTGCCGCGTGTTCTTTGAGTTTCCTCATTTGCTCGGTGTCGATCTGGATTTCACTCATCGGATCAGCTCCATCAGGCTGGATTGTCGTTGCTTGATTTCTCTCTTGGGTGTGACCACGGCAGTGCTTCGGGTGAATCCATAACGCCAGGCATCGTAGGGATCATCACCGTCCACCTTCAATACATCCTCGGTGTTCTTGTCGTCGATCACCAGGGAAGGCATGATCTTGATCAGGTCCGCGCATTGCCGGAAGACCACCACGCCGGGCTTGCCATCGGGCAGGTTTGCCAGGAAGTTGTTGATCACGCGTTTACCGTTCACCCGGTCATTGGCCGCCTTTGTCAGGACAATCCCCACCCTGGCAAACTCCTGGGGCGCAGTGGTGACAGCTCCATTCAGATTCTTTTCACGCCACATGTCGGGGGAGGCGTAAGTAAACAGAATGCGTTCATTGGGCAGGGTGGCGGTCTTGATGGCATTGGCTATTTCAATGTCGGTCTGCAGCCTGCCGTGCAATTCCCGGATCGTGTAATGCCGGTTGGAGTTCGGGTCCATCTTCCACCAGTAGCAGTACCAGGGATGATCCCAGCCATAGTCCAGGCTGCGCCAGGTTGGCCAGTCATCGGGAAGATCCTGGTAGTCCACCGTGTGTCGGGTGTATGACCATGAAGCGAAAGCCTGACCAGCGAATACAGTCCAATCGCCTTCGAGTAACGCCTTGCCCACCAGGGCATCACGTGCCATCAACCGCGCTTCATAGTTCGGATCACGTGACACACCGATCTGATTGTCCTGGATGAACGCCGGGATGAAGATGGTTTTCTCTTTGGAACCATTGGGGTTGGTGACTTCCTTCACCTGCTGATGCTCACCCATGCCCCGGAGAAGATCAAATAACTGCAAGTACCAGGTGTGCCCCACGTTGCCAGGGTTGGTGGCAAATACCCTGAATGGGTGCGGACCATCCTTGATGGTGGATCTGTTGCGGGTGATCAGGTAGTCCACAATCGACCAGGTGAAGTGGGTGGCTTCATCGATAAGCAGGATGTCAAATGCCTGGCTCTGATACTGGAACACATCTGATTCAAATTGACAGTGACAGAAGTGCAGCCGGCTGCCGGTGGGGAATACATGCACGTGCTTCTGCTCGTTGTATCTGGATACGCCGGCAAGCAACGCCTGACTGCGGAGGATCGCCCCATCCGCCCCTTCCAGCTCCGGGTAGGTGCGCCGGAAATAACCAATGCTGATCCCTGGGTATGCAAACGCTGCGGCAATGGCAATCCCCAGCAGCCCATCACTCTTACCCCCAAATGCGGCGCCACCATAGCCGATGGTTTCACAGATCGCATCCCTGGGATGACCGCCCTCGAATACCTGATCCAAACCACAGGCGGCCAGCACCTGGGCTTGTTTTGGTTGGGGGGTCCAATGAATGTCGTATCTCATTTCATTCGCTCTTGATAAACCTGACCTCGATGGGTCCGGATGTGGTCACATCCACCCTGGCAGATCGCTCACCCAACTCCTTGGCAATATCGTCCAGGATGCCACGGTATTGATCGACCTCCCCGGCATTGAATGACTTACCGTACTTGCCCGCGATCCACAACTTATCTTCAGCAGTCAACAGGTCTTTCTCCAACCTTCTTGCCAGACGTTTGAGCTTACTGATCCGCATGGCTTTCAATGCCAGACCGGTTTCCATGGCGGTCTTGTGTTCGCGTTTGATGATCTCTTTCACGTCCACCTGGCATTGCTTGCGGTAGTAGTTCACAGTCTCGCGCGATACGTCAAATGGTTTCTTGAATGCCCTTGCCCTGGTGTTGATCTCACCAGGTGTGATGCCCTCGCTGATCCAGGCAATCAATGCGGTCTTTTGGGTTTTCGTCAGTCGTTTCGTCATAATGTGTCAGGTAATAAATACAAAAAACGGATCCCAATAGTGGGACCCGTTTTTGGCAGTCGGTCTTTCTTAGATTATTATACGGTAGTCAGGGTGGTTTTTCAATCAGATTCTAGTCGATCCTCTGATGGTTTTGGAAAGAAGATTACCGGACCGGGAACAAGGGATCGTACGTGACCATTGCGAATGATGATCGTGATTTCACCCGCCCCGGATGGGCTGTTGCATATCTCCCTTATGTATTGGTCAAGCAAATCTCGTTGTTCACGGGTCAGTTCCACAGTGGGCACGCCTTCTGGCTAGATGTCGAGTTTGATGAGCAGATCCGAAATTGCGTCGGATATTTCTTCGAGCTTGATTATAACAGTCCGAACATTCCCTGCGATTGGGGATTCAGCAGTTTGTGGATTGATTGGCTGGTCGCCTTTAGCCTCTGTAATCATACGCTTGGTAATTGGAGCGAGCCTGTCGATCAGGGTTTTTACCTCCCCTGGAGGGAATCACTCACTAAGGATATCTGATTTATTCGTTCCTCCACTCCCCCAATAGCTCGTGCTGGTGTTTCGCAAGATCCGTCCATTTGTTTTCTCCTTTGAATTTGATTATGCCGGCTTTTCCATCGGCAGAATGACCTGAATATTTGAGGTGCGTTTTATTGCGATGTCGCGGATATACTGGTAGTTCAGTTCGGTTCCAATTGCCCTGCGTCCCAGCCGGATCGCCACACGTCCCACCGTACCGCTGCCCATGAATGGATCAAAGACAAGATCGCCAGGCCTGGAACCTGCCAGGATACACGGCTCAACCAATTTTTCCGGCATAACTGCATAATGCATTTCTTTGGTAGGCTGTGTGCTGATTGTCCAGACAGATCTCTTGTTTCTGGCTGGAACGCCATCCTTCTCAGATCCTAGCCACTCTCCAGTTTCCACATCATAGCCACCGCTCTGTTTCTTGAATCCTCCGCCAGCGCCTCCAGTGGACTTATCTGCATCTGCCATCTTCCTGGATGTCATTCGATTTGATGTAACGATATCACCACCATGGTGCTGGGGTGTACCATCGATCTGCGCTTTGTCTTTATATCCGCGAATTTTGTTCGGCCAGCGTTCACGGCTTCTATTATATGTTTCATAATTCTTGTATTTCCTTCCCCCATTGTATTTGGTATCTTTCCTACCATCATATGCTGCAGGTTCAAGGATTGCTTGGTAATTGTAGTAATAAGTTGGGGATTTTGTCAGCAGGAAGATGTATTCATGGTTCTTGGTTGGGCGGTCCTTAACGCTTTCTGGCATGGGGTTAGGCTTCGACCAGATGATTTCCGATCTTAAATACCAGCCGCCACGATTCGCATCAATATACTCCTGTTCCAGTCTTTCAACCTCGGCTCTGATTTTGTCCGGCCACTCCTCTATTGAATCATAGCTGTCCGTGATTGCATTGATCATTCTTTGAATATCTCGCATGTGAGCGGGAGAGGCCGCACCATCATCCCGCAGGGCGAAGGCGACCATCCATGGAATGCCTAAGAGGTCCTTGGGCTTTGCAGTTCCCCGACCAAGTTTTATATCTCCACAATTCTCCTGCATTTTGGTTACCCGGTTAGTCCACCCTTCCCTGGCGTTGGTGTTGAATCCATTTCCGCGCTGCTGTCCATAAGAATCACCTATGTTTAGCCATAGGGTACCGTCATCTTTAAGCACTCTCTTGACTTCTCGAAAAGCCTCCACAAGTTTCATCACATAATCTTCTGGAGATTCTTCCATGCCAATTTGACCAGATACCTGATAATCTCTCAGTCCGAAATAGGGCGGCGAACTCACCACGCACTGGACCGTATTGTCTGCCAGGGGGATGTGCATTGCGTCTGCGTTAATAATCATTTGGCAATCTCCACGATCCTCTTCCCAATCCATTCAGCAACGGGGACACACACCGCATTGCCATACTGCCTGTACCTCACGCTGTCTGCCAACCAATCATTCCAATCATCAGGAAAACCCTGCAGCCTGGCACATTCTACGGGAGATAATCTTCTCACTCCGATTGATTCCAGACCTCCTCTGCCTCCACCTGATTTTTCCCCACGTTTGTTTACAATAATTGGAGCCTCATGATCATTACTCAATGTTGGAGATTTATCGTTCTCAATCTCTGCGCCTCCCTGCCCCGTGGCTATTACGAAGTTCCAATTTTTGTCATCCCGCCCATTGATGCCACCTGGATGAGCTCCTCCCGCAAGAACTTCGGTAATTTCCTGCCCCGCCGGTTCACCCTGCGCAATATTCCCATACAGGCTCTCGGACTCAAATAATACCGTTGCGCTATCTCCCGTTCCAAGACTACCGACAATGAACACACGTCTGCGCCTTTGGGGAACTCCGAAATATTGAGCGTCAAGAATCCTCCAGGAAACGCCATACCCGCATTTTGCCAGCCATTGAATGATGACGGCAAAATCCCTTCCCCTGTTGCTGGATAAAAGACCGGGGACATTTTCAACGACCACCCACTTCGGACCAAGGAGCTCAATAATTCGCGCAAACTCGAACCATAATCCTGACCGCTTTCCAGCAAGGCCCGCCCTGTTTCCGGCAATGGAGACATCCTGACAGGGAAACCCTCCGCAAATAAGGTCAACTGCTTCTGTGTTTTGTCTTGTGATTCTTTTGACGTCTTCATATATGGGCACATCCCAATGTCTTTTTAATACCTGTCTGGCTTTTGGATCGATCTCGCATTGCCAGAAACATCCCATGCCTGCCCGCTCAAAGCCGAGGTCAAATCCGCCAATGCCAGAAAACAGGGAACCAAATTTCATTCTTCCTCCATGAAAAATACGTCATCGGCTTCTTCGCACCCATACTCGTAATCATCCTCCTGGCATATGTGTGGGCAATCGTCAGGAACGGGCAATCCGCCAGTGTCATCCAGATCGCAGTCACAGATCTGGCCGCAAATTGGGCATTCGTGCACCATTCGCCTCCTCTATTGGCATGGTGAAAAAATCAGGATTTGTTTTGTTCATATTTCACCCCCTATTCGTAATCCACGCCTGGGATTGAATCATTGTTGGCGATTTTGATTTCTACATCAGCGTCAATCCGATCAAAGATTTCCTTAATCTCCTGATCGTGCTCGATTACCCAGCCAGGTTTCGACCTGGGCTTAATCGATAGTCTGAATCTTATATCCTGGCGCATCACTTTTCTTGCGGCTTCCATCCGCTCACGGTTGGTGGAGTGATCACCACGTTTTGGCTTGGCGTTGTATGCCTTGATCTGTTCCTCAATGTATTCATCCCTCATACTTGCGGGAATCAGATCCAACCCCGACAGCTCGTACAATTCCTCGAATTTGCTGAGCCGCGATTCTGCCTGAATCCATTTTTTGTACAATGTGTCATTCCGTTCCTTTAGCAGATTGATTACCCGGTCATCACTGCTGCGGCGGACAAATGTAAGAGTGATTGTTGATCCTGGGTTGAGTTGTTCGACTAACATCACTTCGCTGGGAGGCAATCCAGTTTCAGCAATAAATGCTTCCACGATTCTCTCCCGGTTGGCGTTGATGTTCTTGACTAACTCATCTGCCATCTGCGCAAAATCAATCCTGGCTGTGAATGATTCCATTATTCCCCTCCTCCTCTTTCTGATTGTTTTCTCCAAGCTGCATCACCATAATCAGCAACCTGGTGGCGGTCTTTGGACCCACCTCGCCCATGGTCACGTGGTGCCTGGCGTGTTTTTCCACTTCGCGGAGATCCACAAAGCGATTGCAGATCGGACACCTGCCCATGGTTATTTCGCTCTCTCCAGCAGGGGTACGCCCTGTACTTCCGGAAGCATCCCGGTCAACCCCGCCACGTCCAGCTCCGCGGCGGTCATGGGTGCTTGCCCTGGGTGAATGCCAGGCAGCTCCAGGAATCCAAACAGGGCTGCCGGGGTGGCTTCCGCTGCAATCAGGATTGCCTTGACAAAGTTCAGCGCAATCCTGCCCATCTGGAACCTGGCTTGATCCTGGTTGGAGCGCTCCACGCCGCTGCGCGTGAACGTCTTGTCAGGGAAGCGGCAGGTCAGGGGAGCAAACGTAAAGCGATAAACCCTGCCCTCCCATTGGAAGCGGATCATCCAGGCGTACCGTCCACCCGCAGATCCCTGGATAGTCTGAATACCATCTGCTTCAAACTTTTCCAGTAGATCCGCAATCTCGCCCTGGGAGATGGATGGGGATACGGCGGTATCCCAATAATTGGCATCTTCCGCATAACGCAACATGGTTATTTCACTTTCTCCAGATCATACAAAGACCACCACCCAATATGATTTTTGAATGCAACCTCAGCCAGACGACCATCCGGGTCAATTCTGACCACTGTTCCAATTCCATAATCCTGGTTGCCGATGATCTTGACATGGTTGCCGGCATTGATTTCTGGCTTTACCCTGGGGTTGGGGATGTGGATCATCGGGAGCAATTCTTCATCCATCTCTTTTTCTTCATCAATCAGTGTGGACATGGCTTATTCTCCTTGTTAGTGTTGAATAAAATCTGCATATGGACCCTCGATATATTTACGCGCATCATCTTTGGGTACAGTCTGCCGTGCAGATGCCATTTCGATCTGCACTGCCTTGATAATTGACCAGGGTCCGGCGATAACATAACCGCCCTTGGCTTTGAGTGCTGCAATCGATTTACTGATGATCTCTGGAGACACCCCGGTATGGGACAGCTTAATCAGGGATTCATCCCATTTGGTTTTTTCTTTTTGGGTGCAATTGGCTCTGGATAAACCAGATGAAATTTCGAATTCTTGATTGATGATTTCGATGTCGTTGTGGTCAACATCTACGTCTTTCTCTACGTCTTTCTCTACGTCTACTTCTACGTCTACTTCTACGTCTCCGTTCTTTTTGCACGGTTCTGCGTGCGTTTCGCACGGATTTTGTTGCGAATCGTACGCATCGGGTTCCGGCCATGCTTTAGGTTTATTGGTTCTTTCTCTGGATTGTCGTGCCCTTTCAGAACCCGATACTGCTCCCTGGCGCGTGGCGAATTGTCTAATAACCAGGTTGTTGTTTTCTTCGATCAAAAATTTTATACCTTTCAATTCCTCAATCACTGGCTGCCACCAATCCTCTGACCGGCGGGTATAAAATGCGATGTCTGACAGCGTTGGAAGATCGCCATCATTTCCCCGGTTCTTCCCAAGCAATAGCAGTTCGTACATGCCAAGCTTCGCTGTGTCAGAAAGCCGGTTGTATTTTGGATCGTCCAGGATTTCAGTAAAGAGTTTCAACCAGTATCCAGCCATGGCACCTCTACCCAAACAACTTCATCTGATCCGGGTCATTATGGATGGTGACCTTCCTGATCTCTTTCTCGATCTCCACCCGGTTCTTGTAATCCAGGCTGGCGATCATCTGGTTCGTCTTGGTCAGGATGCTCACTCCCCGATTATGTTCGGCCTTGATGAATTCGAGGAAGAGATCCAGATCATTCACCGCCCAAAAGTAACCGCCACCTGTACGATCCGGGCAGATGGGATCCCCCCTGGCGTTGAGTAATGAGACGATCATTTGGAGTTTGCGATCTGCACTTACTCCGTTGGAATTGAACAGGTGGAATAGCAGTTCGTCCCGATCAATCTTGTGGGCAAGATCCACGTGCTGCCGGATGATGTACCGTGTTTCCTGCACAAGTTTTTCATCAATACTGGATTCGATCTTTACGAATTGTGAATTGAGGGTGTGCTTTCTCATTCGATTCCTTTCCCTTCCCCTGGTGGGGTGAGCCGCCCCACCAGGGTGAGAGGAGAAGGGGCTGGGTCTGCCCCGATTTGTGCCGGCGACCCTGGAGGATCACAAGCACTATCGAGGCAGAACCGCCCCATGGGTTATTCCTGTCCTGGCAGCTTGGTGGCAATCGTTGCGGTGGGGGTTTCGATGATCTCAACACAGGGGATCGGCGCGGTGTCAGCCACCGCCAGCGCGTGGCGTTCAAACAGGCTGGTGTCTACCGTGATTGCATTTGGCAGGTTTGCCAGCGCCCAGTCCTTGGCAGCTTTCTTGTCGTATTCGAGTGTTCTGGTCACCCGGATGGATACACCCGGAAGAACAGATTTGTTGTGGTTCTGCCGATAGAGGCTCACGGCCAGTGAACGGACCTTTTCCATCTGGTCACGTTCCATATCCTTGAGTTCCACCACTTCCTGATCAATGGATTTCAGGTTGGCATACTCGTAGGTGGCCTCCATTTTCATCCTGGCTTTGACGAGTTCCTCTTTGGCGCGTTGGATGCGATTGCGGATGCCTACCAGATATTGCAACTCGACTGGCAATCTTTGCGCAGAGTCCCTTTCAACTTCGGTCTGATACGCTATCTTTTCTTCCATGACTACTCTCCTCGTGGTGCATCAAAAATATCCAGCTGTCCCTTGCTTTTTTGATATGCTTCCCAGGCTGCCTCAGCCTCTTTCACCGCGGTTTCGCCTGGATAGTATTCGCCTGTGTTCTTGTTCCTGGTGATCCCCAACCAGTGTTTCAATGCCAGGATTTGCGCGCTTGTCAGTTCGTCAATGCTGCGTTTTCCGGTCAGGTACTCGGTGACATCATGCCGGCGTTCTGATGGGTTCTTGATCTTTCCCGCCCAGCAAAGCTCCATGTTTACCCTAACCGCAAACTTATCCCCGTCAGTGGCATTGGCGTTCTGATCTGCGTAGTAAGAAACCAACCCCGAGAATTTGGAGAGCAGGACATCAGCGCTATAAGGTCTGGAGTGTCCATTGTTGGCAATGGGGTCAATTCTCGTTTGTGGTTCATCCTGGGGTGCGGGTTCTTCGGGAATTTCCGGAGTGTATGAATCCACGAAATCCCCCTCGATGTCCGCATTGGGATCCCAATCCTCATCCGCTTCGTCTGGATTGCTTTGATCGATTCCCCGTTGTACCGATGGGGGAACCTCGGCAGTCTTGTCACCGGAGGGCAGCAGGGCAACCATGTCCTGTGGATAGGACAGGGCATTCATGCTGGCAACCTTGGCATTCACCCAGGCGGGATCTGCTTCGATGCTGATCAGCCATTTCTCGCGCCGGACCTTCTGCCCATCAGATGAAGGGCAGGAAATCATCCGGGGAACTCGTTTCAAAATCAACGGCACTCCGGTGATATGTCCGTTGGTGATAAACGAAATTGCATCCAACTGGGAACTGATGTTCAGGATGTCGTAGATCGAAGTGGTCTGAAGTGTCAGGTATGCCAGCCGGCGCAGCTCCGGCACGATCACCCTGAGACGCCCAATGGGCTTCGCGAAAATGGGTTTCTTTTCCTTTTTCTGGCTAAAGTAAAACCCCACCGGCTCTTCCTTCTTGAATTCCATTTGAGGTTCGCCGTTTGCCACCACCGTCTGGCCAGTCTGTGGATTCACCAGGAAAAGGTACCGTTCACCGTCTGCCCTGGCGATCATGCGACCTGCGGTGTAGGCCTCGTAGTAGGCATCCCACATCCGGTGGATCTCGTTGAATGGGAGAAGTATGCGGATGGCCTGCGGCTGTTCTCCATAAACCTCGTGAAAGGTTTTGATGGCATCCTCATTGCTGGGGTCGAATTCCACCCGGAAGTATTTGAGGTCCTTGCCCATGACCTCCACGCCGCGTTCATTCTTTTGCTTGGGGGATCCCTTCTTGATCCTCCCGATCTCCGGAAACTGTTGTCCCCTGTCGGTCAAACCCTTGATAGACATGGCTGCTCTCCTCTCTAAAATCCCAGGTCTTTCATGGCCTGCTCTGCTGAAATGGGCTTGGTCAAGCCCAATTGCTCTCCGTACTTCTTTTTAACTTCCATGTATTCGAAAGTCGCCTCGTCTCTGCGTTTTTCGGCATAGCGTTTGGTGACAAAACCAGACCCTGCGCAGTCAGGATTCACACAATGCAGATCGCTGGTCACCTCATCCACATGGCTGGCTTCCAATCTGCCCCAGCAAACGGCGCATACGTAATCGCGCTCCATCTTCATTGCAATGTCGTATCTCATGCGAGTACCCATTCTGTTTCTCCTCTGAACACTTGGGCAACGGTGGCCCTATTCCGTTGCTTGCTTTTCTATCCTGCCAATCGCTTCAGCTTCCTTCAGCGTTTGAATGGCTGTGTTCGCTTTGGCAAGGCTCAATCCAACACGACGAAAAATTTCCGAATCTGATTTCCCTCCTTCCAAAATTTCCACCAGGTATTTCTGCTGCTCGGCAATGTCCATGATCGCCTCATCAACTAAGGCTCTGGCTGCTGGTGGAATGGGTAACCTTTTATCTATGGGCATTTCTGGTGATTCCTGGGTGAATATCGGGTGAGATATGGGTGATGTTTCCACGATGATGTAATCTCGAAATGAATCAGTTAGAGGGCACGACAGTGATCTTTCCAGTTTCAGCGTCACGAGTGACCATCGCATGAACGACCTGCTCCTTACCATCTGTGATGATGGTGACCAGGGCAGGGGAGGGGTTGTTCCGGCGCTCAATTTCTGCAGCCACCAGATAATCAATCACATCGCTCTTTGGTCGAAACATGGCAATGGATAATTCATCAAGGTAATCAACGGTTTTGGGAAGTAAGGCAAAATTCACTTTTTTGTTGATAGACATTTTGCATCCCTTCAAAATAAACATATGGCTAAACCATAAACATAAGTTTACAGTAAAGCCAAGTCGTAGATATTTGTCAAGAGGTATCTTGAATATGGTTGATATTTGTTACAATAGCTTTGTGGTTATGAATTGGCGGGAATTTATCACACAGAAATATTTAGACTGGCGGCAAGACAAACGCGGGAAGAAGGGCTCCGCGGCGCAATTTGCTCGCGAAATTGGAATTTCCCCCCAATTGTTAAGCGCATGGATGAACAAAGGGCAGACTGTTACTGATCAGGAGAACATCAATAAGCTTGTAAACACATTTGGGTTTGTGGTCTATGATGTTTTAGGTCTGCGGCGTCCCGATGCGGATGATCCGCGAGCTGTTCTTTTGGCTGCTGGATTACCCAGCGAGTTTGTTGATGAAGTCCTGGCTGCTCGCGATGAGTATTCAGAAGAATTAGCCAGGAGGGGGATTGATACGGATTCTCCAGAAGCCTGGGAAATTATCAATTCCGCACTGGCCAGGCACGGCCTCCGCATGATGGACAAATAATACTTCGCATTGTTGTTTTCTTCCATTTATTCCCCTTAAGTCTTTGACCAAGGAACATTATAGAACATCAATTCTAAATTAGCAAGTGTCCAGAGATAATTATGGTTGACAAAAATGAAAGGTCGGCATGGCCAGCAATTACAGGGATTTTCTTATTCCTTGTTATTGTTGGCTATTTGTGGGTAGTGGCTGATGTGGTTGGGAATCCTGGCATAAACCATGATGAATTTTTGAAGGCAATGATTACCTATACCTCACTGCTGGCATATGTACTCATGTTCTTCTTTATTATAAAAAATGAGATTCGCAATTTTCAAATCAAGAAGGCTCACCCTGATTACAAGCCATCTTTTTCTTGGTGGCAACGTACAGGAATTTTTCTTGTAGTATTGGCTGTCGTAGGAAGGTCGCTTTCTTTCTTAACTTTCGTCATTGGCAATAATGGTTGGAACACAATTACTTTATTCGTCGCCCTTTTTACCGATTCAATAATTGGCAAGCCAAGAATTGTTCCTCCCAAACCTGTTGATCAAACAGTTCTCGTTCAAATTAACGACCAGTCATTAGTTTCTGCCAACCCGATAATCGATGGATCACCTCCCTCTAATCCTCTCCCTCAAGAATCAATTCAAAAAGCTCCAGTCAAACAATCAAATAGTGCCGCAATTATAGGACTGTCTATCGTTGTCGGCTTCACAATCCTGGGGATCATAATCGCCGGATCACGCCAAAATGAAATTACACCTTCTCAGTATGGAAACTGGACTGCCACACCTGTTCCACCCACCAATACCCCGATCCCCAATTTCACTCCACATTATGTAAATTCTGGATCGTCAGCAGGTTGTGTTCGTTGGTCTAATGTCACCCTGGCAGATGTTGGGAAAACCATGTGCGTTTATGGAACGGTTCGACGCACCTGGTTCAGTGAGCAGCAGTGGACGCAGTACTTTACTTTCTCCAGTGATCCGCAGGCAATATATTTCCAAAAGTTCAGTTATGTTTTTGATCCAGGCCTCGATGGTAGGTGCGTTAAATTTACTGGGGAGATACTCCAATCCTATAGCACACCATATATGGATCTTCTTCCTGAAGATGTGATCTATCTATGCGATTAATATTTTGATCTTACATTTTCGTATCCGGGAATTTTGTTCAGGATAATACGATGGGGGTTTGTACAACCAGGGTAGCAGCGCTGCAGGTAGGGCGTATGTTTATTGGGATTGAAATTGAAGAGGAGTATCATGGGATGGGAAAGGAAAGGATTTAGAAAATTGCCGTGCTGGTAATGAGAAGTCCAATTCACTTAGGGAATCCTTCTAATCAAGGAGGGCTTCTTCTGGATTTACCATTTGCCTTAAACATAATCACCAATCCCTAATCACCCGAAGCCTTTCCCTGTATAATACTCATATGCCCATTAAGAAAACTCCTCTTGTCATTGGTATCGCTGGAGGTTCCGGTTCCGGCAAAACGACCGTTGCCAGTATTGTTCTTGACCGTGTTGGACGCCACCGCATTGCATACCTGCCGCATGATGCCTATTATCGCGACCTGACGCAGCTGCCCATGAATCAGCGCATGCAGGTCAACTTCGACCACCCGGACTCGCTGGAATCTGACCTGATGGCTCGGCATATTCAAATGCTCAAGAACTGGGAAGCTATCGATATGCCGGTTTACGACTTCACCACCCATCACCGCACCGATAAAACAACCCACATCAATCCCCAGCGGGTCATCCTGGTGGAAGGGATCTTAATCTTCGCCGATCCGGTGCTGCGCCCCATGTTCGATGTCAAGATCTTTGTGGATACGGATTCAGATATCCGCTTCATCCGCCGC
>DNOU01000031.1:53947-55039 GCA_003501835.1 Anaerolineaceae bacterium
ATCTCGCGAATCGAAGCCCTTTTGAAAGAAGAACACAAAGACTGATCCATGGCTCATTCCACCAGGATGAACCCAAAACTACTGACCATTGTTCGCATTCTGGCGATCGTTCTGGTCATTGGATTGACAGTCCTCCTATACATCTACCGGGATCAGGTTTCACAACTGGGAGCGTTCGGTTACCCGGGAATTTTTCTCGTCTCCATGCTTTCCAATGCCTCGATCATTTTACCGATCCCGGGTGTTCTATTCACCTCGGCGATGGGTGCTGTTTTCAACCCCTGGTGGGTGTCTCTGGCAGCGGGGTCGGGTGCTACCCTGGGTGAACTGTCAGGTTATACGGCGGGTTTCAGCGGGCAGGGAATCATCGAGAATCGCGAGTGGTACAACAGGGTATCGGGTTGGATAAAAAAATATGGCGATATCACCATCTTTGTCCTGGCGTTGATACCCAATCCACTCTTCGATATCGGTGGAATGGTGGCAGGGGCTTTACGGATGCCGCTCTGGCGTTTTCTTTTTTGGTGCTGGCTGGGAAAAATTGGTAAAATGCTGATCTTTGCTTTTGGCGGCTCATCAGTGCTCAGTTTGTTCGGTTTATAGAGCCTCCAGCCCAAAAGCTAGTAGGTGCGCATTCTTTTCTTTTGCTCCCGAATCAACTCACGCGCAGTCTTGTTTACTTTTTCCCAGGCTTCATGGATTTGCTGCATTTCGTCAAGCGTTTCAGGGTACTCCCCATAACGTATGCTGACGTAGGTGTTGGTCAGCAGTGTGGTTTCTGTCATCAGCGTGGGAAAGAGCTCATTCAACCGGGGTTGAAATTCCAGGGGCGTGAATGATGGCGGTCGGGGGTTGTTGAGGTCCGCACAGTGTTTCATCAGTTGGGCGTAGATTCGCCGGATGCGCGCTGAAGCCAGCCAGCGGCGGGCTTGATCCAGGGTGGAGGTGAACGGTGAACGTTTGCGGGTTCCGGCAAGCATTTTTCGTACCTGAGCGAGCTCATTGATCTCCTCTTCAGAAGTTGCAGGTATGCGGTGCCTGTGGATTTGGACTCCGGTGATAATACCGATCAAGATCAAAAGTGTAATCACC
>DNOU01000229.1:0-3423 GCA_003501835.1 Anaerolineaceae bacterium
CCTCAACTCTGGCACAGTCTGAAGAGTCTGTTCACGAACAAGAAGTTCTGGATCGCCGGGTTCGCAGGTGCTTTTTACAGCGCAGCCATGTCGCTGGTGTTGGCAACGATGTCGTTTTTCGTTAAATATGCGTTGAAACTGCCCGATGCCCAGTCTTCCATTCTTTTTGCCGCGGTATTGGTCATCGCCATCGCGTGTGTTTCCTTATGGGCGTATCTGGTCCGCAAGTATTCCCTCGTCCTCATCTGGCGCATCGCCCTGATTACCCTGACAGTTGCATTCATCCCACTCTTCTTTGCCAACTCGCTGGTCACCGGGATTTTGGGAAGCATTCTGATCGGTTTCGGTTTTGCCGGCGCCATTACCACCAATGATTTGATCGGCGCCAGGATCATGGACGAGGACACCAGGAAATATAATCTACGCCGCGAAGGGATCATTTCCAGCGCCATGGGATTCATGAATCGCCTGAACAGTCTATTCACCGCTGCCGCCTTACTGCTCGTGAAGACCTTTTTTGGTTTTGAAAGTGGTGACAACCCTGGACCCCAACCAGATATGGCTTCGCGCTTTCTCATGACGGTCTTTCCATCGATTCTGGTGTTGATCGCGTTTGTCTTTTCTTTGTTCATCAACTTTGAGAGAACTGAAGAACCCAAGGTAATCAGTCAAATCAATGTATCGGAGGAATAACCATGGCACTCATTCGTTTGGATCACCTGCCTGAAACCACCAAAGTCACACAACCTTTGACTATCCTGCTGCCGGATCCGGGCGGGATGAACGGCAAACCTGTTCGTGAACGCAAGGTGCTTTACCTGCTGCACGGATTGAGCGATGATGGCACTGCCTGGCAGCGTTTTTCATCCATCGAGATCGTGGCACGGGAATACGGCCTGGTGGTGGTGATGCCATCGGTGGGACGCAGCTTTTATGCCGACCTGCCGAATGGGCAAAACTATTTCACTTACCTGTTGGAAGAATTGCCGCAATACCTTTCTGATGTTTTTGACCTGTCGCCCCGACGTGAAGATACCCTTATCGCTGGTTTATCCATGGGCGGGTACGGAGCCTTCAAGGCGGCATTCCTGCACCCCGAGCGTTTTGCGGCAGCGGGAAGTTTTTCAGGATTCCTCTCGATGGAGTTCATCAAAGCCTACCCGGAAGATCCCCGATTTGCTGAATTCTCCACCACCATGGGAGATCTTCACCATCTGGCAGGCAGCGTGCATGATCCTGAGACCTGGATCCGGACTTTGTCGGAGAAAAAGGTTGATCCACCGAAGTTGTACATGTCCTGCGGCACCGATGATGACCTGCTCCCCTTGAACCGGCTGTTCCTCTCTCAATGCCAGGCGGCAGGCATCCAGCCCACTTATCGTGAAGAGGAAGGGGCCAAGCATGAATGGACCTTCTGGGATCGGGAGATCCGCGTGTTCCTCAAGCAGGTCTTGGGGTAGCCGATGATGGAAAAATCGGCACCAACGCAGGAAACCCGCAGTATTGAGATTTTCATCAAACCAGAACAGCGGCGCTCGTACTTTAACCTACCTTTCACCATGCCGGAGAATGTAGACTCCTTTACCCTGGCATATCATTATGACCGTTCATCAACCTCCGATAGTGAGGGAGGTTTTACAGATTCCCGGCGGGTCAACACCATTGATCTGGGGTTGATCGCACCCGACGGCAGCCAGGCAGGCGCCTCAGGATCCGACAAGAGCGAGATCAGCATCGGCCCAACCAGCGCCACACCGGGTTACAATGCAGTTCCCCTGGAGGCGGGCGAATGGCAGATCATGGTGGGGGCTTACAAAATCGCCTCTGAAGGGGTGAGAGTCACCTATGATCTCACCTTCACTTTCAAACAGCCGCGCTGGCTGAGGGGTGATTTTCACACCCACACCATCGCCTCTGATGGGGTGCTGACTGCCGGGGAGCTGGGCATTCATGCCCTGCGTCATGGACTGGATTTTCTGGCGATTACCGATCACAACCAGTTTGTTTCTGCTGCCCAGCTGCCTCAAATCCCGGGGCTGACGCTGATCCAGGGGGTGGAATGGACGCATTACGAAGGGCACGCCAACTTTCTGGGCGTGGACCGTCCGTATAACGAGCCGTTTCCCACCAGTACACCCGCCGAAACCCTGTCGCGTTTCACCTCCGCCAGGCAGCGGGGAGCCCTGATCGTGATCAACCATCCCTTTGACGAGGGCAGCGGCTTTAACTTCGATTTTCATACACTGCCTTTTGACTGCCTGGAGATCTGGAATGGCCCAATGCGTGAATCCAATCTGCAGGCGGTGGGCATGTGGCGCAGCCTGCAGGCGGCAGGGCAGAAAATACCCATCGTGGGTGGCAGCGACTACCACCGCGACAACCTTTTTCAAATCCTGGGGGGTCCCACCACCTGTGTGTACAGCTCATCCGCCAGCGCAGCCGACATCCTCTCAGCCCTCAGGGAAGGGCATGCCTACCTGGTTTACGCCCCTGCCGGACCCAGCCTTGAATTCAAAGCCGGCGATGCGATGATGGGAGATTCTGTGGCGTGGTCGCCGGGGGTGGAGATGCAGATCGCATTGGACGGATTGCAGCCCGGAGATCGGGTGAACCTGGTGACCGGCAACGGCAGTCAAAGCTTATTGATCGCCCCCTCGACAGGCAGCTTTCTAACCACGGCGTTTATGACTGCCCCGGGATTTGCGTATATCGAAGTGCAGCGGGTCTTCCTGCCGGGTATTCCACCCCTGATTGCGCTGATTTCGAACCCGATCTATTTTGACTGACGAGGATTCAATGGAGCCTGTTCCAGGTAGAGGTACGGCACGCCATACCCTCGCTTTTTCAAGTTCCAAGCTGTATAAATGCATCTCCCGGGATGGCTCTGTGTGAGTGCCCGGCAAATACTCTCGTGGGATTTGCGGCCTGCAGGTGCTTCAAGCTGGCGGGCAATTGCTGCCAATCGGTGGCGATGAGCTTTTGCAGGTGCGGCTGTGAAACGCTGCCGAGCAGGTCGCTGGCGAAAGCGGTGCCGTCACCAAGCAGCAGGGTGGAGGATCCTGGTGTATGTCCAGGGGTGTGCAAAATGATGGCGTCCAGACCGTAACCTCTCAAAGATTTCCCATCCTCAAGGGTGAAATCGGGAGTCACTGGTGGCAGGGGGCGAATCAGTTTGGCTATGGGCTGCAGGAACAGGTAGATGAAACCGTAACTCCGGGGTGTCCCCAGCGGAGAGCTGCCCCGGGAAAGTGCATCTGCATCCGCCGGGTGGATGCCGATCTTTGCTCCGGTCAATTCGCGCAGCCTGGCAGCGCTGCCGTAATGATCATAATGAGCGTGCGAGATCCAGATCACCTTTAGATCATTCCGCCCGAGCTCGTGCATTTTTGAAAGCACCACGCCTTCCATGCCCGGTGATCCACA
>DNOU01000229.1:3539-9023 GCA_003501835.1 Anaerolineaceae bacterium
TAGTACCCCTTTGCACGCAGCGTGGCCGTTCGCTGCCCCAGACAGTAGAGAGTCTCTTCCGGGTTGCGCTCCTCGATTTCCACGTCCTCGGGGGTAAGCGCTGCGCGGTCGGGACCGTATATGAAGGCGTAGAAGGGAACACGGAAGGTTTTGGCACAGATGGCCACCTGCAGAGTTCCCACCTTGTTGACCACATGCCCGCTCATGGTCACGCGGTCGGAACCGGCAAAAAAGGAGTGGATCATGCCCCTGGACATCAGCGCCGCCGGCATGTTGTCGGTGATGACCGTGGTATCCACACCCATTTCCGACAGGGCGTCCGCGGTCAGGCGCGCACCCTGCAGGTAAGGCCGGGTTTCAGAGCAATAAGCTTTGATGCGTTTGCCCTCATTGAGTGCGCTCCTCACCGTATAGACGAGCGAACTATCCGGCCAGCAGTGGGTGAGAATGGCGTCACCATTGTGGATGAGACTGGCGCCAAACAGACCCAATGCAGCAGCGCGTTGATCGGTGATTTCAAAATCCAGGGAGATTTCTGCCAACAGCTCCTGCTCCACGTCCAGACCGCGGGTGATCGCCTGGATCGCCTTGTCCAGCAGTTGATTCACTTTTACCTTGATCAGGTTGTTGGTGGGGCGGGTTTGAATGAGGCGTCCGGCAGCCTGTTCGAGCGTGGCTCGCTGCGCAGATTCAGATCGATCTTTTCCGTTGCGGGCTGACATCACCATACCGTAGGACGCCGCGAGACCCGGTCCATAACTCTGAGTGACCATTTCTTCGATCGCCCGGGCCACGTCCTCCACGTTACTGCAACGGACGAATTCCACCTTGAACGGGTAGACCCGCCGGTCCAGGATGAACACCTCTCCATTTTCGTAGCGGGCGATGTTCTCGTTGCGTGAGATAAAGGGCAGAGGGATCATACGGCTTCCTCAAAATGTGGATCAGGCTGTCTTTGCATGCATGGCAGCATAGGTGGCATTGATCTGACTCAACTGTGCGGCAGTCAGCTGCACCGGCGTTCCCAGAGAACTGGCAATGGCGAGGATCTGCGCCTCACGCTCAACGTTAATGGCTAGCGAGAAGGCATCCTCAAGTGCGGCTCCGATGGTCACAAGGCCGTGATTGGGCAGCAGAATGGCCTGCACACCCGGGTTGCTGCGGAGAGCCAACTCGGCACTGATTGCCAGGTCGGAAGTGCCAGGCAGGGCATATTCCGCCACGGGCACGTTGAGGGAATTGACGCCCAATCCCTCGAGACTGACCAGGGGAATGGGTTTTCGAACGACAGAGAAAGCTGTGGCGTACAACGAATGGGTATGCACCACTGCATGAATGGATTCGAACACAGAATACAGATGGGCGTGCAAAGGCGTCTCGGAGGAAGCGGGATGGATCCCTGCCACCTGCTGACCCGCCAGATCAATCACCGTCATGTCGTTGGGGGTCAAGGACTGGTAAGGCATACCCGATGGGGTGATGACGGCATAGGATTGACCGGGGACGCGCATGCTGATATTGCCTGAGGTACCTGCGGTCAAACCCAGGCGGTCCATCATCCTGGCCGTGCTGCAAACCGATTCAGCGAAGGTCAACCAGTAAGGATTCATTCACTTCCACCCTGAGGGAATGGGCATTGCAACTTATTGTTGGAGCATCCTTTATTTGCATGCATGGATGATTTTACGCATACGTCACGAATTGGTCAAACCCGATAAAGCGATGTTTCATCAGGGTTCTTCAGCCACGGGTGCTGCTTGCCGGTTCCTTTTGATCGATTCTCTGAGCAGCTGAATACCGGTGATCCCGATCCAGACAAGCGCGAGATCATAGGCGATCAGAGCTCCCAGAACCAAAAACATTTGCCAACCTCCCTCTGAAATATCACTGGACGCCAAACCTGTCACCACGGCAGCGAACTGGCTGCCCACCAGGAATACTGCCGCAGCCATCATTCCCCAGCCGATGGCGCTGCGTTTGAAATGCACCCTCAACGCTGCCCACCAGAGGAGCAGGCTGCCGAAGAGGGGTACAGGTGCCACCTCTGCAGGGAGGAGGTAATCCATGTTCAACATCCCGCTGCGGATGAGCCCGAGGATAGAGGAAATGACCATAACGGCAATGGGCAGCCAGACCAACACCGTTCCGACCAGGGTGAGAAGCCGGGCAAGGGGATCCTTTTTCTGCATGGGAACCTCCATTCATGGATCAGGTTACAGGTTCGCCTGCCAGTTTCGCCAGGAGTTCAAAATCTCCAGGGTACGGGCATCGTTTCGGGAGTTAAAATATTTATCCAGCACCCGGCGGAAAGGAACTGGATCCTCTGCAATGGTTGAAAACAGCGTCAAGCAGGATTGCAACTTTAGATCATCCGGTGAGCTGAATATATCATGAGCGGAGCGGCCTTCAAGAGTCAGTAAAATGGATACGCATTCACGCAGACGCCTCCCCAGGATCGGATGTGCCAGGTATGCCAGTGCTTCGGGCAGGCTCTTGATGGCAAAAAAACGTGTGGTTTCGCTCATTCCCAAACCATCAACCTGGGGAAAGATGAACCACATCCAGTGCGTGCGTTTTTGACCCGCTTTCAATTCCTGCAACACGGAGGCATAAACGCTTTCCTGCGCAGTCACAAAACGCTGTAAATCATAAGGGTCGGGTGTGGTTTGGTTGGGCATTGTGACTGTCCTTTCCAGGGGGATGAAGAGGAACCGTTGTCCAGTTTGATTATAGCAACCCCCAACAAAAACGCTCTCTATTCAGGAGAGCGTTTGATTGAGGCTTTCGAGTCTGTCACTCTACTGCTGACCGGGATGGATTCCGTCAATACCAGAGTGAACAATTTCTGTGCTGCCTAAAAGCAGCGGATTACTTCATTGTTGCTGGAACCCACTTGGCAAAGGTTTCCATGTGAGCCCATGAGGCGCCGGCGAATTCCACAAACCAGATCGCTGAAGCCGCTAGCACGAACAGGATGCCGAGAACACGCACAGTCTTGTTGTTCTTGAACCAGAGCAGGAAGGGGGCAGAAAGAACGGCCGACAAACCAGCCAGGATGAAACCGAGACCCGAAATAATGGGAGACTGGGTGAGGTTCATATTCATAATGCGGAGACCGTAGATTAAGGCAGGGATACCAGAGAATAGACCCACCAGCGAAGCAGGGAAGAGATCCCAACCCTTCCAGAGGGCAATAGCAGTCACCAGGTAGGTCAGACCGAAGAGCGTGGTGGTATCACCAAAGACGATATTGAAGGAGCCGGGCAGAGGCCAGGTGAAAGAAATGTGAAGACCGGTAATGAAAGAGATTAAACCCACGCCAAAGAATGCGGCAGCCCAGGGTTTCTTATCTTCCGCGTCCAGTCCCTTCCAGAGGAACCATGCAAGGATAAACAACCCTGCGACAACGTTGATCATGATCAAGGTCAGGTAATCAATAAACATACTCTTTTTCTCCTATGATTGTTTTGAATGGAATGGTTTGAGATCAAGATTAATAACACCGTGTTTGCTTATTTGTTGCGCACCAAGTGGATACATTATATGATAAATTTGATCATTTTACTAGTCTGGCCATGGCTACATGGAGTCCAACCCTTGAGTTGGAAGCCCCCAGGCCGGGTTTTGGAGGATTGCTTTTTCGGAATGGATGATCTTCCTGACCACCGTCCCCTTCTTCTGGTTGCTGGCAGCGGGAATATAAAAAATACCCGCCGGACGGCGGGAAGGGTCGAATTCTTGATTTGTTCGGGAACCAGGGTCGGGAAGCTTATTGATGCACTTCCTGTTTTGAGGAATGGGTTACCCACCCCTGGGCGGGTGCACCGTGCATACGCGGACGATAAAGGCATAATACTCGTTCATGAAGAAACGCAGAAAATCGCGGGTTGAATCCACGGTCACATCGCCGTTCTCATCGATCAGCCCGGGTTTGAACTGAATATAGCCCTCTGGTGAGTTCATTTGAGGTGAATTTAAAAAACTCAAAATGCTGCGCAAGTGCTGCTGCGCCACAGCGGTGCCGATGGCACCGGTGGATGCACCGATCACGGCAGAAGGCTTGTGCATGAATGAATTCTGACCTCTGGGACGACTGGCCCAGTCAATGGCATTCTTCAAAGCGCCCGGAATTGACCGATTGTATTCGGGGGTGACGAAAAGCACCGCATCCACGTTTTCCAGCGCTTTTTTGAACTCCCTGGATGCCTCGGGGAAGTCGTGGTCGTAATCGTAACTGTATAGGGGTAGATCCTTGTAGGAAATCTCGGTGAATTCCATCTCGGGTGGTGCCAGGCGCATTAACGCTTTGGCGAGCTTGCGGTTGATGGATTCATTTGCGAGGCTGCCAATGAAAACTCCAATGTTGTATGTTGCCATCCATGCTCCAAATATCTTAGGAATTTGATATTGCATTCCTTTGGATGACAGGATTGCCGATCGGTCACATCCTGCGGAATTAGCTATGACCTGCTGCGCCACTCACGAATGGCGGCTGCATGCTCTGGATAGTGGGTGAAGGTATCATATTTCAAGCGCCGCCGGAAGCGGGTTTCCGTGGCAAACTGCTCTTCGGGAACATTGACCAGGTAAGTCAGCAGGAGCCTGTGGGTCTCCTGGAGTGATTTCAGCACCTCTTCAAGAGGCAGCTTCTGCCGCGCTTCGGTCATTTGCGCGTTGAACGCATCGATTCCGCCGTACATGACAGAGTAACGCGGCGGATGTCCGCCTTCCAGGATGACCGGCAGGTACTTCAGGCATTCCTCCTCCCACCAGGTGACATGTGCCAGGATGTCCTTTACTGACCAATTGCCTGTCACACCGGGCAGGGTCATTTGCACAGGCGTCAAACCCTCTACGGCGTCCAGCAATTCCTTCCAGGCGAGGTTGATTTTGTCCAGAATTTGCTCTTTTTTCATAGGTGGGTGAATCCTCGCTCTTGGTATTGATCCTCACTCCATTATAGGCGCTCTCATGCAGGGAATGTGTTAATGGTGGAGCTATTTTCGCTTCTTTGAGGCGGATTTTGTCAGGTTTTCATTGACCCTGTAGGCGACAATGTCGCGGATCAGATCATAGGGCAGGGGCTGGTCGATGGGGAAGCGGACGGTCCCCTTGGATATTTCATACCGCATCAACCGGTCCTTGAACTGGTTGATTCCGCTGGAGGTCGGGTAAAACCCGATATGATGCCGATAGGCTGAAAAATGCACCAGGTTACCATGGAACGTGAAGGTTGGAATGCCATATGCGATAGCTTCTGTGGCTTCGGGCGCCATTTCATGGATCACTGACCTTAGTTTCTGCATGATCGCCTGAACCTCGGGAGGGAATTGAACGATGAACTCGTCGATGGTCTGGTACTCTCTCAAGGGTTCACGCATCCGTATCCTCCTGGCGGGTGTGTTGCCGTGATTGGCCATCCCTGCCCATGGATCATTCGCAGCAGGGATGGTTTTTGACAGGAATTATTTCAATCGAGGATGG
>DNOU01000022.1:0-6816 GCA_003501835.1 Anaerolineaceae bacterium
GGCGCGAGCAGCACTTCCGGGAGGAGTGCCACCAGGGTGGCAGTGGTGAGCACTGTGGCTGAACCGGTTTTCTGGGTCAGCCACCAGACTAAGGCAAATTGAACCACAGCTGAGCCCAGCAGTGAAAAGATTTGCCCTGTCCAAATGGGGACGAAACGTGACATCCAATTTTTTTTGCTGGGGGTTTCGATCACTTTTGAGTCCATCTTCCTCTCCGGGCGGCAATACATTCACGCCAATTCAATGGCGATTGGGTGAGCGATGATTCGTGTGAACGAGAGGATTTACTCTATGAAGACCTCGACGTGTTCGCCGTCTTCGTCATCGTAAATGTCCACAATCTGACCCGTTTCACCCGAGGCGAGCGCTTCTGTCAATTGCTCGGCGTCGAGGCCTTCCAGCTCAGGGGCAAAGCGCATTCCCATGCGCATTCCAGCGTTGACCATGCCGAGAGGCATGCGCACATTAACGCGCTTACGTCCAGTGGAGGTATCCGTCACCGTCACGCGAAAGTAACGACCTGGCCTGCCAGCATCAGCCGCCGGGCGTGACTGGGCTTTCGGGCGATCAGCAGAATCCAATGCTTTGAGCAATTCTGCCGCCACTTCGGGTGTGATCTTGCCTTCCGCAACCATGGACAACACCTTGACTCGTTCTTCACTGCTGGTCATTTCCACCTCCCGGTGTGCTCTTTGATGAAGTCCCCTCCACTTTTTCACCGCGCAACCGGGCCTGGGCAATTTCCCAGGTGATGATTCCCTGGTCCAGGTCCTCCAGAATCTGACGGCGTTCCTCAGCGCTGAGCGAGACGACTTCCTCCTTGCCGGGTTCATAACCCAGGGCGCGCACAATTTCAGTCAGCCGGCTGCGCAGCGTGGGGTAGGAGAGCTTCATTTCTTCTTCCATGCGGTTCAGGCGTCCCTCACATTTGACGAAGGTCAGCACGAAATCCATTTGTTCGGGGGTGAGTTTGCCAAAGGGCGTATGCTCAGCCGTGAAGTGACCTTCAATGGTAGTATTGCAGTCCATGCAGTACAGCCGTGTAACCACGAGGTCGGCACCACAAACCGGGCATTTGTTAAGAGTCTTGTTCATGAATGGCCTTTCTGAATGTATAAATCTGATTCACCGGGCGAAGAGTTGATCAACATGTCAGGCAGGACAGGAGCGCGCAAAGCAGTACCTGCTTTGATCAACATTGTGCTAGCCCAGATTCGCGTTCGTGCCACCGGGCTTAGGCTGGATTCAACCGCGAGAACCCACGCTGCATAGGTTTCCAAATCCCGGTCGGTGGAGATACCGGGCGCCTGGTGAAGCTGAAAAACAACGTTCCGATCGAGGATCATCCCGCCGTTCCTTTCCCTGAAAGGCACCATTATTGAGCCATGACAATAATATATCACGGATATTAAAATTGTCAATAACAAAATCAATATTATTGAATTTTAGATATGGATAATTAAATTAAATTTGATTGAATTGTAAAAATAGTTGATCAGGAAACATTGCGCCGTTCACCCAGGATGAACCAATGTCCTTTGCGGTCGCCAGCACTTTCGGGAGCGCGATCAAAATAGATTTCATAGAGATTGCCCTGTTTCACCCGCACGCGGAAATAAAACCTGCCCACCCCCCAGGATCCCTTGCGCAACGCGTGTCTGATATGTCCCGGCACCATGTTGCGTTCCATTTTTCCCTTGCGGCGATAATCTTCCCATTCTGCGATGACTTCAATAATGGGATAGTTTTCTCCCTGCCAGGTAAAGGAAGTGGGGCAGGGCGGTTTCTTTTCAAATAAGGGGGGTTCTGAAAATGCAACTTCGATGGGTTCGTCAATCAGTCGAAAGGGGAGTGTTTCCATCCATCCTCCGGTGGTTGTGCGGATGCTCTTATCTTAACGCAACAACGAAAAAAGCAACAAAGGAAAAAAAGTCCATCCGGCGGGATGGACTTTGTATTCACGATTCCCTTCGAGCCGGTGCTTTTTCCAATGACAACCTCGAATTGGACATTGCTGGTTCAGGTACCTTGAATTTCATCAACTCGAAGAAGGCTTTGATCACCTCTGGATCAAAACTGCGTCCGCTTTCGGTATTCAGATATTCGATCACCTGGTTTTCAGGGATGGCATTGCGGTAGCTGCGGTGCGAGCGCATGGCATCCCAAACGTCAATCACTGAAAAAACACGTGCCTCCAACGGGATCTCTTTGCCTTTAAGTCCGCGGGGATAGCCCGAGCCATCCCATTTTTCATGATGGCAGTATGGGATTTCGATGGCAGGCTGAAGGTAGGGAATCTTGCTCAATAGCTGGTAGGCTTTGACCGGATGCTGGCGCATCAAATCCCACTCTTCTGGAGTGAGCGGTCCCGGTTTGCAGAGGATGGTATCCGGAATGCCCATTTTACCGATGTCATGCAGCAGCACCCCGCGCTGAATATGAACCCAGAGGCTCTCGTCAATCTTCATGGCACGGACCAGCCGCATGGTCAACTCTGTAACGCGGTGTGAATGCCCTTCGGTCTCCTGGCTGCGCATTTCAAGCGCCTGAGACCAGCCCTCAATGGTGGTGTCATAGGCTTCAACCAGTTGTGTGAACATTCTATCCAAAATGGCTGCCACTTTCCAGGCAGTGAGTGTAAGCAACACCAGGCAAAGGACTGAAAAGAAGTTGTAGGGTTCGAGTTTATTCGAAAGTGCGTAAGCTGCTGAATAGCTGAAGATCGAGAATGCCAGGAAGAAAAGAGGTGTCTTCTTCTCGGAGATGGAGCAAACGATGACATTGGGAATGGCAAAATATAAAAGAAGCTGATCGGGGTGTTGCAGGGGGTATGCCGTCAGGCAAAGAACAAATGTGGCAATCATGTAGAAGATGCGAGAGAAACGCACCTTGTGGAGCATATTGAACGTCCAGGCAAGGTTCAGCAGCAGAAGAACAACCAGGTTGCAGATGGTATAAAACAGACCATTCTGATCATGAAAAGTGGAACCCCGCAAATAGTTGATGGGCAAAAGAACGACCACAATGGCGATGTCGAGGATCAGCGCAGCACGGATGATTTGCTCCTGTCGGGTTTCATGAGGCAGATTTCCGTCAATCGAATTTGTGTAAAAGAAATTCTTGATGGAATTGAGCATGACGGTCTCCTGTTTCATAATGACGCACCCCAATTCACTGCCAGTGGTGTGGACGAGGCGCTTACCGCTCATGTTACAAGATGCATGCCAAACAAAAGTCGGATGAAGAACTTCATCATCCGACTTGACCGTCCTGGAGCGTGCTGGTTCAGTCCACCCAGTCGTCAGGTTCGAGGTGGACGTAGGCACGGTCCACCTGGGGAAATTCACGTAATTTTTGAGCTACCGCATCGGATATGGCATGACTATCGCGGAGTGTGGTGCTGCCATCCACATTGATGTGCACATCGACGATCAATTTTGGACCCACGTAATCAGTCATGATATGGTGCACATTGATGACGCCGGGGACTTCCTCAACAGCTTTGACGAAAGCATCGATTTCTTCAGATGTGGCACCTTTGCCGGTCAGAAGCCCGAGGTTTTCCTTACCCGCTTTGAAAGCCTGGATGAAAATCCATACCGCCACCAGGAAACCGGCGATTGGATCCGCCAGGGGGTGGATGACCGAGGACCCGAGAACTCCGATGAAAGCAGCCACCGAGGTGAGCACATCAGAAAGATTGTCCTTGGAGGTGGTTTTCAGGGCGGGGCTGTTCAACTTGTTGGCGATGTTGCGGATGAGAATAAACATCACCGCCTTGATACCTGCGCTGCCCAGAAGCACCAGCGTGGGCAGATCAAGGGCAATGACCTCTCCCCCCGCCATGTAGCGCTGGATGGCATTGTTACCGGCTGCATAACTGGCAAAGAACATGGACAGGGTCACGATCAAACCGGTGAGCGGCTCAAAGCGCGAGTGACCCTGCGGATGTGAAAGATCGGGCGGACGGGTGGCGACATAAAGACCAAGCACCAGCAGCAGTGAGTAAATGACATCCGAAATCGAATTCGCAGCATCGGAATAAATTGCCGCACTACCCGAAAGGTATGCTACCAGTGCCTTGCCGATTGCCAGAACGAGATTGCCGCCAATGGTGATCCAAACCGCCTGGCTGTAAAGTTTTTGGTGCTCACGTATGGGTTTGAATTCACGAACCAACTGCATTTCGTTTTCTCCCGGATACCGCCCTGCATAACAAAAATCCCAAAGGCGGCTCCTTCATTAATGAAGTTGCTGCACCTTTGAGACGATTGAACTCAGTGTTCATCACCTGGCCAGGCTGAGTGCTCCGTCTGGCAGTAATCATATTCTAACATAAAATGGGAATCATTTTCAGGTCTTGTAAAGTCTTTTGAAAATCTGTGAATGGCACATTTCTACATCGCCTTGACAGTGCTTGAAAGAATCCGGATGCTCTGGGTGACTGTGCTGGCAGCATTTGGATGACCTGTGATAAGATATTTTCAGGGCAAACAATACCATGAAGATCAACCGGATCATTCTCGTCTGTCTTCTTGTCGCTGGCTTTCTGGTCAGTGGTTTCAGCCAGGCTGCCGATAACGCGGTCACGATCAAGAAGCTTGAACTGAACATCTGGCCTGAATACGATCAACCGCAAACCTTGGTGATTTTCCGAATCACCCTGTCTTCAGATACCCATCTCCCGGCACAGATCAGTCTGCGAATTCCCCGCGCTGCAGGCTCTCCTTACAGCGTTGCCATCAAGGACCTGGACGGCCTGGTTTATGATGTGGAATACACGCTGATACCTGAAGGAGAATGGAACCGTATCGTCCTCACCACCCCCAGCGCAGAGATCCAGGTTGAATATTATGATCCTGATTTGACGATTGATGGCACGCTGCATTCACTTTCGTATCGATGGATCGGTGATTATCCAATCAACGATTTGACAGTGGTGGTGCAGCAGCCGCGGGGCGCTTACAACGTCAATATCAACCCCTATTTGGGTGTTGGCAAAATCAATCCGGATGACGACCTGGTGTATTACACTGCTTCGCTGGGCAAGCTGGATACCGGTATCGCTTTCGATCTTTCACTCAATTATCAAAAAGCCGATGATTCATTGAGCGCCACATCCATATCCGTCAAACCCGCGGGTCAGTTCCCGCTTTCGAATACCTTGGCTAACCAGGTCCAGTCCATTCTGCTTTCAATTTTGCATGACCAGGGATTGTGGATCACCGCCTTCCTCTTGCTTGCATGGCTGGTACTCTTCCTGTTAGCTTTGTGGCTGGCAGGAGCTCACCTGTTTGACCGCTGGAAGCGACAGCCCCGCCCGGTGGAAGAATCGAAAAATGGTCAAACTGCGCCGCCACGGTATTGTTCGCAATGCGGTAAGAAAGCAGTCCCGGGTGATATTTATTGCCGGGTCTGTGGTACCAAACTTCCCTTACCATAAAAAACTCCCCGAAAGGGGAGTGATCATTAATTGCAGCCTGATCCCGAGCCGCAGCTGGTGGGGTCTGTCTCCATTTGAATGGTGGTGTGGTTGATGGCATATTTGGCATTGAGCATGGCGTTGATTTGCTGCAGCACCTGGCTGTTCTCGCTCCTGACATCGCAATCCAGCACCACATGCGCAGAGAGCGAGATGTGCCCTGAGCAGATGTTCCAAACGTGCAGGTCATGCACCGCTTCGACTGCCGGCAAAACAGTCATTTCCTTCTTGATCTCCTGCACCGAAAGGCCTTCAGGCACGCCCTCGATGAGGATGTGCAAAGAGCTGCGTAGAATGCGGTAGGCGCTAAAAATCAGAATGCCGCCAATCAAAAAGCTCACCAGCGGATCCAGCCACTGGGCATGGGTAATGGTGATGAGGATGGCGGCGATGATCACACCGATTGAAGAAATGGCATCGCCCAGCACGTGCACGAACGCACTTTGGACGTTCAGGTCTTTTCTCCGCGGCTGTTCATTCTGCTGGTCATGATTCCCGAGTACGAAGGCAACGATCAGATTGACCACCAGACCGATGATCGCTATGATCAGCATTTCGGTGCTGTGTACCTGGAGAGGCGCCTGCAGACGTTTTACCGCTTCGATGAAAATGCCAATGGAAATTGCCAGTAACGACAAACCGTTGATGAGAGCTGCAAACACCTCCACGCGATGGTAGCCAAATGTGTGCAGATCATCGGAGGGGCGGGCAGAAATCTTGAGGGCAAAAAAGCTGGTCCCCAGCGCGAAAACATCCATAAAAACATGCGCTGCATCTGAAAGCAGCGCAAGTGAGTTCGAAAGGATTCCTCCAACGAGTTCTGCCACCAGGATCAGGCTGGTGAGCACCATGGAGAGGATCAGTCGTCTTTCAACATCGAGTGAACCGTGAAATTTCATTCTCCCATTCATTCCTCAGGAAGCACATTCTACTACAATATCAGCCACTGAGTTCAAAATTTGCGTTGGGCGGTAGGGGAAACGCAGCACATCCTCCGGTTTTGAGACCCCCGACAGCACCAGGATGGTATCCAGCCCGCTCATCACGCCAGCCACGATATCGGTGTCCATGCGGTCGCCGACCATGATGGTGTCTTCGGAATGCACCCCCAGGTAGCGGATAGCGCTGCGCATCATCAAGGGATTGGGCTTGCCCACAAAGAAAGGTGGCTTCCCCGTTGCCTTCTCGATGAGCGCAGCCATGGAACCCGTGGCAGGGACGATGCCGTGCTCGGTGGGACCGGTAGCATCGGGGTTGGTGGCGATGAACATGGCGCCGTCGTTAATCAAACGGATGGCGCGGGCAACCGTCTCAAAGTTGTAGGTGTTGACCTC
>DNOU01000022.1:6853-13519 GCA_003501835.1 Anaerolineaceae bacterium
TCGGCGGGCACCATCAACCCAATTGAATTCAAGCGGTGTTCCAGGTCCCGCTGGGTGTAGAGCGGATTGTTGGTGAGGATAAGGAATTTCACATTGCAGGAGAGCAGGCGTTCAATGAATTCTTTCGCTCCAGGAATGAGGGTATTCCCTTTGACAAGTACGCCGTCCATATCGATCAAATAATTCTTGGCCATAATTCCCTTCCAGACTTTATTAATTGGAATTGTAGCATGAAACGGCTTTGACCCCGGGTTCGGGAGGTTTGCCTTGCCGGGGGCTGCACTTTGTCAATGGGAGGGCATGAGATTATCGGGTATAATCATACGGGTAAGAATATACCACCCCAGGAAATCAGCTTGGCACGCAGGCGTACAGCAGATCAACTCTCCACGGAGGAATTGCGCCAGCTTTTGATCGAGCGGAGGCGCGAGGAACACGAAGCCCGGCTTGAGGCCTATCGGCGGACGGGCAGGGTAATTCGGGTGGATGAACCGCGTGCTGCCGGCATCTCGCCGACACAGGAAGAGGATGAACTGACCGGGTTGGAGATAACCCCGGCCCGCAGGCGCCGCAACCGGCGCAAATCGGGACTCGACACTTTCCTGTTCGCGGTGGAAATCGTGGCGATCGTGGGATTGCTCTTTATCTTCTTCAACGGCGTATCGCTGATCCGTGATCTCAACCGTGAGGTGGCTTCTGCACTGCAGCAGCCCACAGTCACGCCCACACCGCTGATCACCGCGGTGGTGCTGCCGAGTGGTCATAAACCGCCGGTGGCCGGGCAGGAGGTGCAGCCCAATACCGCAGAGATCCCTGAACATCTGCGCCCGCTGATGCAGAGCTACGCCAACCTGCCGGTCCCCACAGCTGGACCCCAGCAAGCCACCCGGATGCAGATTCCCACCATCAATGTGGATGCGCCGGTGGTGCAGGGAGATGGCTGGGAGCAGTTGAAGAAGGGAATCGGTCAACATATTGGCAGTGCTGACCCCGGCAATAAGGGCAACCTGGTGGTTTCGGCGCACAATGACGTGTTCGGGCAGCTCTTTAAAGATCTGGACCAACTCAAGCCGGGTGATACCGTGGTGGTCTTCACCGCGGACCGCTCTTTCACTTATGTGGTCAGCGGTACCCGCGTGGTGGACCCGACCGAGGTGAGTGTGATGGATGCCACCGAAAATGCCTCACTGACCCTCATCTCGTGCTACCCTTACCTGGTGGACAACAAGCGGATAGTGGTCACCGCTGTTTTAAAGGAAAGTTGAAATCATAACTGGAGGATGGATCTATGGCAAAAAAGAACAAGCATCGTTCTGTGAATACTTCTAGGACAGCCGCTCCGGCAGCCAAACCTGCCGTCACGACCAAAACGATGGGCAAGTCATTTTCCACCGAATTCAATCCTGATTACACATTTGTCAAAAAGGATCTGACCCGTATTGGTACGCTTGCCGGTATTTTCTTTGTGGTGCTCGTGGTTCTTTCGTTTTTCCTGCGCTAGGGTATACCCTGTCCCCGGAATTGAGATGCCGGGTCGGACAGGTTAAATCACATGTGCTTCGAAAAGGAGAGTGTCATGTCTCATATGTTTGTGCCGGGTCCCGTGGACGTTGCCCCAGAAGTCCTGGCAGCCCAGACCAAGCCGATGATCCCTCATCGCAGCAAGGATTTTGAGGCAATTTTCAAGCGTACCGAAGAAAAAGCCAAACAACTTTTCTTCACCCAGTATCGCGTTTTTCAAGCAACGAGCTCAGGTTCAGGCTTGCAGGAAGCTGGAATTCGCAACTTTGTGCAAGAGTCAGTCCTTTCCTGCATCAATGGTTCGTTCTCGCAGCGCTGGAATGATGTCGCCATTGCCAACGGCAAGCAGGCTGACAAGATCGAGGTGGATTATGGCGAAGCCATCACCCCCGATATGCTGCGCGATGCCCTGAAGCAGAAGCATTATGAAGCAGTCACCATTGTGCACAATGAAACCTCCACCGGTGTGGAAAACCCGGTCAAGGATCTGTGCCAGGTGGTGCACGAGACCAGCCCCGATACCCTGATCCTGGTGGATGCAGTTTCCTCCCTGGGCGGTGTGAAAATTGAGATGGACGCCTGGGGCATTGACTTCCTGCTGACCAGCTCGCAAAAATGCCTGGCGCTGCCGCCGGGTCTGTCACTGGGTGCCGTATCCGATCGGGCGATGGCCAAGGCTGAGACGGTGAAAAACCGCGGCTGGTACTTTGACCTGCTGCTGATGGAAAAGCACCGCCTCAAAGATTCCACCCCCATGACACCCGCCATGGCACTCATCTACGCCCTCGATGTGCAGCTCGACCGCATCCTCGAAGAAGGGCTTGACAAGCGCTTTGACCGCCACACCGCCATGTCGAAGGCGATGCAGGATTGGGCGATCGCCCACGGTATGGAGCCCCTGGCGAAGGAGCCTTACCGCTCCAAAACCGTGGTGACCCTCAAGAATGAACTCAAGTGGGATATCAGCGCCTTGAACAAGTTCCTGCAGACCAGGGGCATGCGCATTGCCAACGGCTACGGAAAGATCAAGGATTTGACCTACCGCGTGGCCACCATGGGCGAGACGCAGCTCTCTGATATTCACATGCTCACCGCCGCCATGGAAGACTTCATGAAACAGGCGTAAGTGAAGTGAAAAGCGCAAAGGGACTGACCGAAAAAGGTCAGCCCCTTTTTAACGAATTTTCATGCCCACAATAGTTGGGGAATGGGGCTTTTCAGGCTTTTTATTGACGCCCATTGGGGTGCGTGATAGAATTCAGTCGTTCTGGGCGCGTAGCTCAATGGTAGAGCAGTGGCCTTTTAAGCCATTGGTTGAGGGTTCGAGCCCCTCCGCGCTCACTTTTGCGTTTAAGGGATCAGTGAATGGTAGTCACGAATCATTGATCACTGCTTTTCCCCCTTTCTTAAACCCCTTAATTCAACAATGTTATAATGTCCACAGGTATGGACAAAGTCGCTGCAAATACTCCGGAAAACCCAGCCCCGGCGAATTCGTACTCCCCAGGCGAAAGTGAAAATGGTATGACCCTTTTCGAGCATCTGGGTGAGTTGCGTAAACGCCTCCTCATCATCCTCGCGGGGCTGGCGGTGGGGGTGATCGTCAGTTTCGCCTTTGCCGATCGTCTCATCCAGTTCATGGCGCAGCCCATCGGCGGGTTGGCGAACCTGCAATCCATTGAGATCACCGAAAACGTGGGTGTCTTCATGCGCGTCTCCCTGCTGGGAGGCTTCATCCTGGCATTTCCGCTGATCCTGTACGAGATCATTGCCTTCGTAGTGCCGGGGTTGAAATCCAGCGAGCGCAAATGGGTGTTCCTTTCCATTCCGCTGCTTTTTCTCATGTTCGTGGGTGGGGTGGCGTTCACCTACCTGGTGATGCTGCCAGCGGCAGTGCCTTTCCTGGTCAGTTTCCTGGGGGTGACCACCGTTCCACGGCTTTCGAACTACTTCAACTTTGTCACCAATTTGATGTTTTGGGTTGGGATCATATTTGAAACCCCCCTCGTGTTTTTCATTCTCGCCAAGCTGCACATTGTCACCGCCGGGATGCTGCTCAAGGGTTGGCGGTTTGCGGTGATCATTTCAGCGGGGGTGGCTGCGTTGATCACCCCCACGGTGGACCCGGTGAACATGGCGCTCTTTATGACGCCCATGCTTGGGTTATACTTGTTAAGTGTTTTGATGGCAGTGTTTGCACGTTAGAGTGTAAGGAGGTTGGCATGTTTGGAGGAAGAATTGGGCTGCCTGAATTACTGATCTTACTGGTTGTGATCTTGCTGGTTTTTGGCGTGGGAAGGATCTCGAAGATTTCCGAGGAGCTTGGCAAGAGCATCCGCTCCTTCCGCGATGGTCTCAACGGCGGGGATGATGAGGAGAAGAAAAAGGAAGAAAAAAAGGATAACGGTTCCAGCGCTTCAATGTGACCTGAAGCATCCCTGGTAACATTTATCGGTTATGGAAATTCTCAACATTGGTCCCTTGGAATTAATCCTGATCATCATCCTGGCGGTCGTTATCTTCGGCCCCGAGGACATGGTGAAATATTCTCGCGCTGCCGGACGGTGGCTTTACAAGGCGAGCAAGTCTGAATTTTGGAAATCTGTGGTCGGTACTTCAAAAGAAATCCAGGAGTTCCCCCGGCAGATCATGAAGGAAGCTCAGATTGAGGAATCCCTGAAGGAATTCAAGGCGATGAGCCACCCCACTACCGGCGTAGATGCCGAACCCACCATCCTGCCCCCTGTTCAGGTTTCAAAGGAATCTGCACCTCCTGAAACGGACAAAAAGGACCCCGGAAACGAAGGCTGATCGGCCTACCTCGCCATCCAGTCTTATGGGTGGCAATGGGGGTGGACAACCCCGCTCAATTTGAAGATGCGGTCCAAATATCCTTCCTGGAGCCTCTCAACGGCAATTTCCCCCCGGCGTCCGCATCTTTACGGCGATAGATGCATTTGAGGCGTTGACCGGCTGCCGTGCTTTTCGAACTCCCATAAGTGTGGAAGATGCCTTTCAGACAATGAAGAAAAGGCAGAAAAGCCCTTTGATCCGCAAATCGTGGAAAGTGCCTGCCTCCGCCGTGCTCATGCACCAGACATGGCAAACAATAGCAGCGCTGCCAATGTTTAATCTGGGCGGTGCAGAGATTTCTCTTCCTGTTCTTGTTTTTCCTGGGCAACAGCTTGGCGGTGCTGAATAAAACCCTGCATCAACTGCATAACGCCGAAGACGATGAAGCCGATTGCCAGGTAATAATAGATCGTGTTGTTGGCTGCCTGTGACAGGTAGCTGCCGACGCCAAAGAGGATACCGATAACAGCCATGATCGCACCCAGGATCAACATTTTACGGGCATCCGCACGCGTGGCAGCCTGTACAACACGAATCTTGGTCTTCCCCGAGATATAGCCTTCCGTGTTGTTTAGATCCCGCACTCTCACCCAGCCGCCTTCGTCCGTCTTTACCACCCTCAGAGTGAAAAAAGCGTCTCCCTTGGACAGTGTTCTGATCAGATCTGATGCTGCGGACGCTTCAGAGCGCATCTCTGCGCTTGAATCCACCAGCTGAACCTTGCGCAGAGCAAAGATATGCTCAACTCCTTTGATATACCCTTTGACACCGGAATCCAGGGTGACTTCCACCCAGGTCTGGCGTTTCTTGCGCATCACCCTGCCAATTTCAAACTCTTCATCAAGATGCAGGGTGGCGATGGAAATGGTTTGATCATCAGGTGCGGCATATACCGCGGTGGATTCGTTCGTCAAAATGGCGCGCATGGATTTGGTCCTTTCACTTTCAAACTCAATTCAGGTGACTGATCCAATCAATATTTGTTTACTCTTCCAGGTGCCAGCCGTTGAGCCGGGCAGAGTCTCTCAACCAGCCCTCATTCGGCATGGTGATATTCACGGCAGTCGCTGCCGGATCGGGTATTCCAGTGATTGACTCAGCCCAGACATCTGCCCGGGAGTACTGCTTTGAATCGCCATGCAGTTCATCCAGTTTGCGCCGCACCCTGGATTGCGAAACCTTTTGCATTCCCCAGGTAACCACCAGCAAAACCACACCCAGAATCAGCAATACGTACCAGTAAGTCTTGAGAACGACCAGAAAACCTGACGCAGGGATAAAGGGGGTAAGAAGAAGAATTGCCAGTCCAGCAAGAATGCCTCCTGTATTGGCCAGTTTTTCGTGTTGCCTGGATTGAGCTCCCAGGGGAGTATCGTCTCTCGTGTAGGTATCGGAAGAGGTGAGATATTTCTTATAATAACAGGTTTCGCAAAGCGGCAGACGCACCAGCAGTCGGATTTGGTTACGGTACTTCTTGCCGATCTGGCGGTGGGGAATCGCGTCGGTTTTGATCACGACTGCATGTGTTTCAGTCCTGGGTGCAGGCACGGCGTCGCAGTGCGAACATCTTTCAGGTTGATGTATGACCAGTTCTTTGATCGATGGTTGGCTGACCGCCTGGTAAGGGACCAATAATCGCATGAGTGAACACTCCTTGACCTTATTTTATCTTAAAAAACCTCCAGGAGTTCCCTGGAGGTCGGCATTATCGGATTTGTTCTTCCAAAGCGTTGATCCGCCGCATCAACCGCAGGAGGATGATTGACAAGGTTGGCAGATCAGCACTTCCGGAGGATAGAACCTCCACATCTGCCAGGTGTTGACCTTTGGCTTCCGCAAGCGCCTTTTTGCCGGGAGCCGGATTCAACTCGAAAACTCCATCAGGACGTTTGATCACTTTTCTCATGGCAACACCTCTAACGTCAGAGTACCCTGACCGGCTGCGGCGTAGGTACGCCGGTCGGCGGGCTGGATGATGTACACGCCGGGAACGGCAGTAGATAGGATGATCTCTGCTTCGCCGTTGGTGAGCTGCAGGGTTTCGATGGTGCCGTTGATGTCAAGGTCAACGGTCAACTGCGCCGGGCAGGATACGAGGATCTTCACCTGGGGATCAGCAACGTGAACGTGGATAAGATCACCTGCGAAGCCGGCAGCTGACAACGTGAAGCGAGCGGCATACTCCACCATGGAGAGGGGGGATAGGTCCATGGTTTCACCTGGTTTAAGGATGAAATCATCTCCACGTGAGGCGTAGGTTTTGATGGTGCCGTCAGAATTACGAATGATGAA
>DNOU01000022.1:13549-15669 GCA_003501835.1 Anaerolineaceae bacterium
GGAGCTGACAACAGTGTAGACGGGTACGTTGGCCGATGCGCCGTTGGCGTTTGCACACCAGAGCAAAATGACCAGGCGGGGGATCTGACCAAGACCGTGACTCTTGCCGTATGTACCGCTGCTGGCAACCGCGAACCAGCCCGAGTCATAATCAGCGATCGGGAGCAGCTGCGCTGCTGAATTAAGGTTGGTGATGTTGGAAATGTTGGCGCCATCCCAGGCAACCTGACCGATAAGACGCTGATCTGTTCCTTCGACCGGTGAAGTATTGACAGACAGGGTGAAGGTGGAGCTGCCGGCAGTTCGGACAGCGAACACGTACCAGGTGGCAGCTGCACCGCTGAATAAGCCCGCAGCCAGGTCGACATTGGCATAGGCTTGAAGCATAAAGCCGTTGATCATGAGGGTGGGGGGGTTCTTGGCGTCGTAATTGATGCGAAGCCGGTTGGTGGCGAGGTAGACCAGGGTGATGCCCTGCATGTAGGCTTTGAAGAAGCGGGCGAGGTCGACCGCATCGGCATTGAGCTGACCCAGGCGCAGGGCATCAGATCGCAGGTTGTTGTACTGCGCGGCAAGTGTGGGTTGGGCGGGTGAAACGTCAGAGCTGAGGGGATATGGCATGGGCTATCTCCAATATGAGGTCTCCCAGGTGAGCGTACCATCCCACACAGAGAGGTTGAGGGTGTTGGCGTCGACCGGTGGGAAGTAAATACCGGAGTTGTTGAGCTGGCATTTGACAAGGGAGCTGTAGGGCAGGTGGCGCTCATCTGCTGTAAAGCCGATGGCGAAGAGATTTACGATTGCACCCATGGGGGTGGTGAGGATAAGATCGGATTGCTGGGCGAGGTAGCTCATGAGCATGTTGTAGTCTTGCATGCGGGATTTGGCATGGGCGGAGCCGTCGGGGTTGATGGCATGATCGGCAAGAACCACATCGAAGAGGACCCACACCAGGATGCTGCCGTCAGAACTGACCTGGCGGGTGATCTGTACGCCGCCGGGTCGTGAGGATCCTCCGGGCTCTTCGTTGAGCAGGAAACCGTAGGCATTACCGCCGTTGATGGCGGGGTGGGAGAGGGTGACATGGCAGTCTTGACCGATGACAGGCATCAAATGACCTCCCTGTGATCCCAATCATCAAGGGCAAAGCCGCGGGGGAACCCGAATTCCTGGTACACCTTTTGCTCAGCCAGGTTCTTCTGAAAAAGGTCCAGCCGTAATTGGGCGATTTGCAGCAACTGCCCCACCTCTCCTGGTTTGGCTCCAGTGGTACCGTGCAGGGCATGTACCCGCTGCAGGCAGGCATGCCCCGCTGCGCCGTTGACCAGGGCGGTCTGCAGTCCATCGGGGAGGGTGGTGGTGATGGCAGAATCCAGTCCGCTGAGGGTATGACATGCCGCATAGCTGACGCTCAGGGTATCGCCCATCCTGGGTACCAGGCTGCCGATGAAATGTACCAGCGGTTGACCCGCACTCATGTGGTAGGAAAATTGAACCTCCGGCTCCAGTTCGAGACTCCCGCTGCTGGAGGTGTAGCGGATCGAGAGGAGATAAATTGGATCGTCCAGTCCGGAAAGAGGCTGGTCGCGCCCGTCATTGGCAACAGTCACACTGGTCTCAACCACCCGGGGAAGGCGGTTGTCGATCTCCTGCATCGCCTGGCGGATGGCTTCCTCCAGGTGCGCATCGCTGTACCGCAGCGCAGCGGGATCTGCCAGCACTTCACGCAGGCGGGCAATGATTTGGCTTAATTGCATCACGAGGTTTCTCCGTTGGAAGGTTTCTTTTTTGTGGCTGGTGGCAGCACGATCAGCGAGGGCATGCCGTCGTAGGCAGCAGGCGCCTCCTGCCGGGGCATCAACCCGCCCGGTTTGAAGCGTGATCTTGGCAGCTGGGATGAAGTTGGGTGGAGCGGGGATTTCTGCTTCAATGAATCGATCGCGTCTCGCACTTCTTCAGCAGAAAACCACAGCTTGCGTCCATCTGCCGTGATGACCACCATCCCGCCCTCAGGCAGTGAGCGGTAGGAAAGGGGCGCGCTGCCGCGCCCCCTGTCTTTGCTGAACGGTTTCGCCAACAGCTCAGCCGAACGCTGGAGCAGGTCATTTTTGGACGGCATT
>DNOU01000022.1:15679-16740 GCA_003501835.1 Anaerolineaceae bacterium
CGCCTGCCAGACGCTGATTTGATCGGTAAGATAAGAAGCCAGAGTGGCGATCAAGGCGGCTACGAGCACCCAGAATTTGCGCGAGTGCAGGATCTTTTGCAATTGTTCAGTGAATGTCATTGAAAATCTCCTTTTTCCTTCTCTTCCATCCGTTTCTTCGAGGTTGCTCCCCCATTTGCCGCAGGAGCAGGAAGAATGGGGGAGCAGAATGGGACACCAGTGGTGCTAGGCGACGTTTGCCTTGTAGAGCGGGCGGTGGTCTGCCACGAAGACGCTCACCAGGTGGCGAACTTTCATGCGCAGTTCGTCATTGGTGAAAAGCGCGCCTGAGGTCTCACCATCGCCGATGAAGATCTCTGGCAGCAGGCCAAAACGTTCAGCCACAATGATGCCGGGAGCAAGCCGCGGATCCGCCACGGCTGCCCAGTCGCTGAGATCGGTGAACTCGGGGCAGGTGATGACGTCTCCCATCTGCCCTTTTTGCATATTCTCCGAGAAGATGCTGCTCTCATGGGCAAAGGAGGGGTAAAGGATGTTCATGCCTGCCAGGCGAAGATCTCTGGGTACGACCAGGTAGCGCGCATCGAGGGCGAGCCTGGGTGCGGTGCCGCCTGACCCCACCACCATGGGCTGGTTGTAAATGGATTTTCCGGCAGCCTCCCACGAGGTGGAGCTAAGCGCAGTGGTGCCCAGGTTGGCATGATGCACAGCATCGAAGACGTTGTAGGTATCTGCCATCACTGGACCCACACCGGAATTGGCGGTGAATACCTGACCCACCAGGGCGGAGATGCGCCTGAGTGCTGCCGAAGCCAATTTGCGCGGGTACTGCCGCAGCTTGTGCGTTTCATCGCGTTCGAACATTTCGAGCGTCAGCCCGATGTAGCCGCCGTACTTTGACCAGGCGCCGGTTTCTGCCGAATCTTTGACTGGCAGTTCGGTGTAGGGAGCGCCTTCTACCACCTCGGGCAGCACGGTCACTTCACCCACCAGCACACCGGTGATCTCCTGCAAGCTGTTGAAATGTTCCACCTGCACCAACGGTTCCCACCAGCGGTAGC
>DNOU01000165.1:0-5054 GCA_003501835.1 Anaerolineaceae bacterium
CCCAGCTGCGCGGCACAATCCAGAATGATATTCTCAAGGAATATGTCGCCAGGGGTACATATATCTTCCCACCCACTCCTTCCCTGCGGTTGATCACGGACATTTTCCAGTTCTGCGAGCAAAATGTCCCGCAATGGAACACGATCAGCATTTCGGGATATCACATCCGGGAAGCCGGTTCGACCGCGGTGCAGGAAGTGGCTTTCACCCTGGCAGATGCCATCGAGTATGTCAAGGCAGCCATCAGTGCCGGGTTGGAGGTGGATCACTTTGCCTCGCAATTGTCATTCTTCTTTGCAGCCCATAACGATTTCCTTGAGGAAATCGCCAAATTCCGTGCAGCACGCCGTATTTGGGCGCATATCATGCGCGACCGTTTTGGAGCAAAGGATCCGCGGAGTTGGATGCTACGCTTTCACACCCAGACGGGCGGGGTCACACTCACCGCACAACAGCCTGAAAACAACATCGTGCGGGTCGCCATCCAGGCTCTGGCGGCAGTGATGGGGGGCACCCAATCCCTGCATACCAACTCAATGGACGAAGCCCTGTGGCTGCCCACTGAAAAATCGGTACGCACGGCATTGAGAACCCAACAGATTATTGCTTATGAATCCGGTGTTGCGGATACGATCGATCCCATGGCGGGATCCTATGCCGTGGAATACCTGACCAACGAGATCGAGCGTCAGGCAATGGACTACATCCGAAAGATCGATGATCTGGGCGGAGCGCTGGCGGCAATCGAAAAAGGATACCTGCAAAACGAGATCCAGGACGCTGCATACCGCTACCAGATGGAAATAGAAAAGAAGGAAAGGATTGTGGTGGGGGTCAACGCCTTCCAGTCGGAAGAGAAGGTGGATCTGGAGCGTCTGAAGGTGGATCCAGCAATCGAAAGGGGACAAAAAGAGCGCCTGGCAGACTTGCGAAAGAACCGCGACACGTTGAAGGCTCAAGCCCTTCTCGATACATTGGAAAAGGCTGCCCGGGGAACTGAAAACCTGATGCCGCTGCTGGTGACTTGCGTGGAAAATGACCTCACCCTGGGCGAAATCTGCGGTGTGCTGCGCAAGGTGTGGGGCGAATATCAACCTCCCGTTTGGGGGTGATCCAACAAGGAGATGAACATGGCGAAGATCACAAAGATTAATCATGTGGCGGTGGTGGTTTCGGATGTGGATGCCGCCCTGACTTTCTGGCAGGATGCATTGGGCATCCGCCTGCATCACGTTGAGGATGTGCCCTCGCAAAAATCAGCTGTGGCTTTTTTGCCAGTTGGCGAGAGCGAAGTGGAACTGGTCAAACCCACCTCTGAGGATAGCGGCGTGGCAAAATTCCTGGCTGAACGGGGCGGAGGAATGCACCACCTGTGTTTTGAGGTGGATGACATCGAGGGCATGCTGCAGGAACTGAAAGAAAAAGGCGTGCGCTTGATCGACGAGCAGCCTAAAGTATTGCCCGGTAGAAAGATGGCATTCATTCACCCCAAGAGCACTGGCGGAGTGCTGGTGGAACTTTACGAAACGATCAAAGGATGATCTGGACGAAAATTAATCAACAAAGCGGAAGGAGCAATCCCTCCGCTTTTTGTGTGATCATTTGAAAATCAATTCACCATGGCTTGTTCTTCTGCCTGAGCCACCTCGACACCCTTTTCAACGTTCACGCGGGTCAACAGGTAGATCCCCAGACCAAAGAAGATGATCAAAGAAACGATGCTGAGGCGGGAATGCCCCATGATGGTGGACACCACCCCGAAGAGGAAAGGCCCCAGGATGGAGGCGAACTTCTCAAAAACGCTGAAGAAACCGTAGAATTCAGCAGATTTGCTCCTGGGCATCATCTTGCCGATCAAGGAGCGGCTCAGTGCCTGGCTGCCACCCTGGACCGAGGCAACCGCTACCCCAAGAACCCAGAATTGCCATTCCTGGTAGAGAAAATATGCGGAAATCGCGATAAGGCTGTAGATGATCAGCGAAATATAGATGGCTTTCTTCGTTCCAATTTTCTTTGCCAGCCTGCCGAAGAGAATGGCAAAGGGTGCGGCCAGGAACTGTACCATCAGCAGGGTTCCGATTAAGGTGGTCTGCCCAAATCCCAGTTCGGTGCCATAGGCGGTGGCCATCACGATGATGGTGCCAATCCCGTTGGCGTATACCCAAAAGGCGAGCAGACCCATGGATAAATCGCGGTATCGACGGATTTCTCTGAAGGTCTTGCCGAGCCGGCGGAAACTGGCAGCCACAGGTTTGGAGATGTCCTCGCCTTCCTCGAAGCGCCGGGGAGGTTCCTTGACATTGAGCAGCAGGGGCAGGGTAAACACAAGCCACCAGATTGACACCGTGACAAAGGAAAGCCGCGTCATCAATCCTGCATCCAGGCCAGGAACCAGTTCTGGCAGCACCATGATCATGACCAGGTTTACCGCCAGCAGAATTCCACCGCCGATGTAACCCATGGCATAACCCCGGGACGAGACCTGATCCATTTCCTCCGGTCGGGCAACGTGAGGCAGCAGGGCATCGTAATAGACCAGGCTTCCGGCAAACCCAATATTGCCAAAAATAAAGAAGATGGATGCCAGGAGCCAGTCACCCGATTGGATGAAATAAAGCAGGGCGGTGGCTGTGACACCCAGCAGCATGAAGATGGTCAGGAAACTTTTCTTTGAGCCGCGGATATCCGCAACGGCGCCCAGGATGGGGCTGATGATGGCTGCCAGAAGGGCAGAGATCGAGGAAGTGAAGCCCCAGTAGGCAGTGGCGATATTGGGCGCCAGACCGCTTGCCGCTACCGAGGTGTAATAAACCGGCAGTACGGCTGCCATGATGGTCGTGGCAAATGCTGAATTGCCCCAATCATACATCGTCCAGGCGCGAATTGCCTTTTGGTGCAGCTTCATTTCAGACACTGAACTACGAATTGTATCTTCCATTTTGACCACCGAATATCAGGATTTTGACCATTATACAGGAAGTGAATTTACCGGCAAATCAAAATCAGCCATGCAAAAATCCACAGTTATAAGAATCCGCAAAAGATTAGCCGGGTGTGGGTTTCAGAGTATTCGCTCAAAGGTGGATGTGTCAAAATCCGATCGACCGGATGGTTTCACCCATAATGGAAGCCGAATGGATGAATCCTTCCTCTTCCTTTTTATTCAGTGGGATTTTCAGAACTTGTTTTACGCCATTGCGTCCCAGCACACAGGGCAGGCTTAGATACACATCGTTAACGCCGTGAAAATCTTCGATTAGAGTGGATACGGAGAGCACCGTGTCCTGGTCCCGCAAGATGGCTTCGGTGATGCGCTGCAACCCGCTGCCGATGGCGTAATAAGTGGAGCCTTTGCGCTGGATAATCTGGTATGCCGCATCGCGGGTTGCCTGAAAAATGCGATCAAAGACATCCGTTTCGCATTCCCGGCAATTCATGGCGAAATAATCTTCCAGCTTCATGCCAGCGATATTCGCTAGAGACCAGACAGGAACCTCGCTGTCACCGTGTTCACCGATGATGAACGCATGCACGCTGCGGGCATCCACCCTGGCGTACTGACTGAGCAGGTATCTGAACCGGGCGGTATCCAGGATGGTACCGGAGCCGATCACCCGGTTGGAAGGCAAGCCTGAGATGCGCCAGGCAGCGTAAGTGAGAATATCCACTGGATTGGCGGCGATCAAGAGTATGCCGTTGGGGTTGTGATGCACTACCTCGGGGATGATGGATTTGAGGATGGCAATGTTACGCTGCACCAGGTCAAGCCTCGTTTCGCCTGCCTTTTGTGCCGAACCTGCGGTGATGACCGTAATGGTAGCCCCGGCAGTATCTTCGTATTTTCCTGCCCAAATACGGGTGGGTTGGGTGAGGGGTACGGCATGATTCAGGTCCATCGCTTCACCCGAGGTTTTCGCCTGGTTATTGTCGATGAGCACAATTTCACCTGCCAGGCCGCTCAGTAGAAGCGAATACGCATACGTCGCACCGACATTCCCAACTCCCACAATCGCAATTCTGGTAGAACCTGGATCTTTGATCATCGTTATTCTCCTGCGTAGATTGTAACAAATATCATCGGGCAAAATTCGGGGATTTCAGGCGAGTGTGAGTGATTCCTCATGGGAAAAAGTAATCGAAGGGGGAACGTTGCCTCATGGGTGGATGTTACCAAGTGTCAGCTTTGGCAACTTGACAGGGGGAGTATAATAACTGGTTGCAATGTGGTAGAATATTGAAAATAGAACGTGTATTCTGAAAGGATGTTCGATGTCGCAAAATGTGATCAGGGTGGTGGGTGCACGCGCCCATAATTTGAAGAACATCACCGTGGAAATTCCACGCGACAAACTGGTTGTGATCACTGGACTTTCCGGTTCAGGCAAGAGCTCGCTGGCGTTCGACACCATTTTTGCCGAGGGTCAGCGCCGCTATGTGGAGTCATTATCCGCTTATGCGCGCCAGTTCCTGGGTCAAATGGAAAAGCCCGATGTTGACTACATTGATGGTCTATCGCCGGCAGTTTCAATCGATCAAAAGGCAACTTCTCATAACCCGCGCTCCACCGTGGGCACGGTCACAGAAATCTATGACTATCTGCGTTTGCTCTATGCCAGGGTGGGCATACCACACTGCCCCATTTGCGGCAGGGAAGTGCAGAAACAATCGGCACAGGAGATTGTGGACAAGATCTCAGCCATGCCAGAAGGCTCCAAGCTGCTGATCCTCGCGCCAGTGGTGAGGGCGCGCAAGGGAACCTACCAGGTGGTTTTCGAAGAGATTCGCAAGGCTGGTTTCATTCGCGTGCGCGTGGACGGAACGGTTTACAACCTGGATGAAGAAATTGAACTTGACCGTTATAAAATCCACACCATTGAAGCCGTGGTGGATCGACTGGTGGTGACACCTGCCAGCGATAAAGAGGATGAACGAACTTTTACCTCTCGCCTGACGGATTCAGTGGAAACGGCGCTCAAGGTTGGAGAAGGATACGTGACGGTGGTCAACCTCTCGGTGGAGCCTGCGCAGGATATCTATTTTTCTGAACATCTTTC
>DNOU01000165.1:5069-8756 GCA_003501835.1 Anaerolineaceae bacterium
AAATTGGAAATTGATCCCGATCTTCTGATCCCTGACCCTGAAAGATCACTGGCCGAAGGCGCTGTGGTTGCGCTTGAATGGAACGGACCGCGTGACCAGGGAGGGTATTACTGGCACATGGTGGAAGCCGTGGCGAAGGCGAATCACATCGATCTCTCAGCCCCGGTGAACTCCATTCCACAGGAGAAACTGGACCTGATCCTATACGGTACAAAGGGGCAGTCCATTTCAGTTTCCGTGGAAGGGCGTAACGAGCGGAAAACCACTTTCCAGACACCCTTTGAGGGCGTAATACCCAACCTGGAAAGACGTTACCGGGAAAGCTCGTCAGAATATATCAGGGCGAAGATCAGCGAGTATATGAGTGACAAGCCCTGCCCCACCTGTCATGGCAACCGGTTGCGCCCCGAGGCTTTGGCAGTAACCATTGACGGCAGGAATATCATTGAAGTGAGTTCATGGCCGGTCAACCGGGCTCTTGATTTTGCAGAGAAACTTTCTTCCAGTCAAACTCCATTTACAGCCCGGCAAATTGCCATTTCGGACCGTATTCTCAAGGAGATCCAGGCGCGATTGGGCTTCCTGGTGAACGTCGGGCTGGATTATCTCACCCTGCACCGTTCCGCGGGTTCACTTTCGGGGGGAGAGGCTCAACGCATCCGCCTGGCCACTCAAATTGGCTCACGGCTGATGGGGGTGCTGTATGTTCTGGATGAACCTTCCATTGGTCTGCATGCCCGTGATAACGAAAAACTCCTGGATGCACTCAAGGACTTGAGAAATATTGGGAACACTGTGCTGATCGTGGAGCATGATGAAGAGACCATCCGCGCGGCGGATTGGATCCTGGACCTGGGTCCCGGNNTACCTCTCGGGAAGGAAAATGGTGCCCATGCCTGCCAGGCTGCACCCGCGAAACGGCAAGGCTCTGAAGATCATCGGCGCGTCGGCAAACAACCTCAAGAACCTGGATGTTGAGATCCCACTGGGTCAATTCGTTTGCATCACCGGGGTATCAGGTTCAGGAAAATCCACTTTGATGGTGGATATCCTGTACAACCTGCTTGCTCGAGAGCTGAATCGGGCTCATACTCAGCCCGGCGGTTACAAAGACATCGAGGGTCTGCAGTACCTCGACAAGGTGATCAACATCGACCAATCCCCCATTGGCCGCACCCCGCGGTCAAACCCTGGGACATATACTGGTATGTTTGATGAGATCCGCACCCTGTTCGCCGGGTTGTCTGAAAGCAAAATGCGCGGGTACAAACCAGGGCGTTTCTCGTTCAATGTGCACGGCGGGCGCTGTGAAGCCTGCCAGGGGCAGGGGCAGCTGCGCATTGAGATGCAATTCCTGCCGGATATTTACGTGCCGTGTGACGTCTGCCACGGCGCCAGGTTCAACCGCGAGACGCTGCAGGTCAAGTTCAAGGGGTTGTCAATTGCAGATGTTCTGGATTCAACGGTTGAAACCGGGCTGGAATTGTTTGCCAACATCCCACAGATTGCCAGCAAGCTCAAAACCCTGCAGGAAGTGGGATTGGGGTACATCAAGATCGGTCAACCCGGCACCACCCTTTCAGGCGGCGAGGCTCAACGGGTAAAACTGGCTCGAGAGCTCTCGCGAAGGGCGACCGGACGTACGCTGTACGTGCTGGATGAGCCTTCGGTGGGTTTGCATGCCGCGGATGTGCACATGCTGATCGATGTTTTGCAGAAGCTGGTAGACAGCGGTAACTCGGTGCTGATCATCGAGCATAACCTCGATATCATCAAGGTGGCAGATTACCTGATCGACCTCGGACCAGAAGGCGGCGACCGCGGCGGAGAGTTGGTCGCCTGCGGTACCCCGCGCCAGGTGTGTGAAAACGAGAGTTCTTACACCGGGCAGTTTTTGAAGGAATACCTGAAACTCCATCATCAGTGGGATGAAGCGTTGTAAGCTGATTGCAGCGACCACTCAAGGGGAATTTACCTCCTGTCAGCCATCAGCGCATTCTTCCCAGCTGTATTCAGTTTACCAAACCNNTTTACTCTCCGTTGTGGATGCCGCCGTTGCCACGGCCGATTCCCATGTAAGTGAAACCCAATCCCCGCACGGTCTCGGGATCCCACAGGTTGCGGCCATCCAGGATGACAGGGCGTTTCATGATCTCTTTCAGACGATAGAAGTCAATCTGCTTGAATTCATTCCATTCAGTTGCCAGCACCAGGGCATCAGCGCCTTGAGCCACTTCGTAAGGGTCCTCGCATAGAATCACCTTATGCATGATTTTCGCGGCATTTTCCATCGCCTGAGGATCGTAAGCCCTTACGTGCGCCCCCTCATTTTGGAGAAGATGAATGATTTCGACCGCTGCAGCATCGCGGATATCATCGGTGTTGGGCTTAAAAGAGATACCCAGCACGCCGATGGTTGTTTCATTCAAATTTCCAAGTGCCTTGCGCAACTTCATCACAGCGCGGCGGCGCTGGTTGCGGTTGATCTCCATCACAGCCTGCAATAATTGCGGCTGCGTGCCGTGCAGCACTGCCATGTGTTCGAGGGCTTTCACATCCTTGGGGAAGCAACTTCCNNAAGGCATGTCCAATCCGTTTGTCATATCCCATGCCCAGGGCGACTTCCCGCACATCGGCTCCCAGTTCTTCGCAAATATTGGCAATCTCGTTAATAAAGGAAATACGAGTGGCGAGAAAGGCATTTGAAGCATATTTGATCATCTCAGCCGTACGCAGGTCGGTGATCATGATGGTGCAGCGCAGCGGCTGATAGAGTTCTGCAACCCTGGTGGCTGCCTCGCGATCCAGCGAACCCAGAACCACACGGTCCGGTGACATGAAATCATTGACTGCCGAACCTTCGCGGAGGAACTCAGGGTTGGAGACGACGCTGAATTCCAACGGCTTGCCGGCGCGGCGGCGTTGAATGGTTTCGGCCACCCAGTCACCTGTACCCACGGGGACGGTGGATTTATTGACCACGACGATGGGGTGATCCACCAGGTCGGCAATGGCTTCTGCGGCTGAACGCACATATTGCAAATCAGCTTCGCCGTCGGATCCAGAGGGGGTGCCAACGGCGATGAAAGCGAAATCAGCCCCTGCAAGGGCAGAGGCGTAATCGGTGGTAAATGAAAGACGGCCTGCTTTGACATTCTGATTTACGATTGCCTCGAGCCCGGGTTCGTAGATGGGCATTCTTCCCTGGATCAGATTGCCAATCCGGGAGGTATCCACATCCAGGCAGGTGACCTTGTTTCCCATGTCTGCAAAGCACGAACCTGTAACCAGCCCAACATAACCTGTACCGACAACGCAAATCTTCTTCATTGATGATTCCCCTTCAATTTTGAATGAATTTGTACCGGTCAATTCTACCATGACCGGGCTGCATCCGATTCGGGGATGTATAATTAATGCCAACATCAATGATTGAAAGGGGCAGGAAATGACAGCGAAAGTGATTGACGGAAAAGCCATTGCAGATCAAATACGGGCAGAAGTGGCTGCCTCAGTTGCCGAAAGAGTCAATGCCGGCAAGTCAAAACCCGGATTGGCAACTGTGCTGGTGGGGGAAAATCCTGCTTCACAGGTGTATGTGCGCAACAAACAAAAAGCCTGTGCCGAAGTGGGAATTGAATCCTTTGGCTACAATCTGCAAGCAGATATCAAGCAGGCAGAACTCGA
>DNOU01000174.1:0-3262 GCA_003501835.1 Anaerolineaceae bacterium
GGATACACATCCGGCAATATCATCAAGAATTCATCCCCTCCGTAACGGCAGGCAATATCCTCGCGGCGGCTGGTCTTTTTGAGGATCTCGCCAAATGTTTGCAGCGCCTGATCACCCACCTGATGGCTGAAGTGATCATTGACCTCTTTAAAGTTATCAAAATCGATCATCATCACCGAGACTGAGGTTTGCGTACGCATTGCGCGGCTGACTTCGCGTTCCAGTGTCTCCTCCAGGTAGCGGCGGTTGTAGAGTCCCGTGAGTGGATCACGGACAGCCTGCGCCCGCAAACTTTCCTGGAGCATCTCAATTTGCTGGATCTCTTTTTGCAGCTGAATGTTGCTTTCCTGGAGCTTGATTTCGGTCTTTTTTCGGGCAGTGATATCCTGCAGCGTGATCAGTGTCCCCGGGGCTTCCCTTCCCTTGGCACTGAGGGGAGTGGCGTAGACATTGACCTGGGTCTTTTGATCCGGTGCGAGGATCTCGTAAGAGGCAATGTTTCTGCCGGTGGGATCGAAAAGACCTGCCAGCACTTTTGGCAGGATATCCATCACGGGTTGACCGATGGCATCACGCGGATCGATTAACATAAAGTGCTGAGCAGCCGGGTTGATATCCACAATGCGGTTTTGTTTGTCCAGCACGATCACGCCGTCAGGCATACTTTCGAACACCTTTTGACGGGCGATGGGCAGCAGATCCATAAAACGGAGTCTGAAAATAGCGAAGGCGATGGTTAACCCGCCGAGGGCAAATCCCAACGCGGTTGTATCCATGCCAGGTACAGGAACAATACCCAGTATGTAGGTTGTGCAGGAGATGAGCGGGAATACAAACGCTCCCAGGAGCGCGAGCAGTTGACCACGGAATATGTGCTGATTGCTAAAATATGCCCAGACCAGCTGTCCAACCGAGAGCAAAACCAGCAGGTAGATATAGGCAGCATTGACATAGAACCAGGGTCCATGATTGTAGATGAGGATGTTCAATGCCTGGTTACCCGGCTCAAAGGATGACCAGAGCAAGTGATGGGCATCATTTGTCCATGCCATGGCAAGGGTGATAACGGGGATGATGAAAACAGAGACCGACCCGGCAAGATTTAACTTCTGGGTGGAAAGATACCTTGTGACAAACAGAAAGGCAAAGGGCACCGCAAGGACAAAGCCGATGTATTCGATCTTTGCCAGGAGCACCTTGACCTGAGGATCGATGACCACAGCTTCGAAGATACCTGCCAGGGTCCATTCAGCCACTCCCAGAGAATAACCCAGAATAAGACCTCCGCCAACCATTTTTTTCCTGGGCCATACCAGACAGACAGTTAGCACAGCGGTGATAAAGGTGAAGATCCAGAGGATGATATGCGGTAACAGTATGTTGGTGATCATTCATTCTTCCTGTTTGCGTCCTGATTCCTGTGAGAGTTCTCTAAATCCATCAGCATGATTTCCGGGATGGTCTGGTTGATCTCATTGGAAAAGTGCAACCGCCGGCTCTGAAAAGGCGATTTCCCCCTTTTTTCAGGTTAAACAAACCATACCACGCAGATCGGATCATGTCAGTAAAAAATATCTAAAAAATTACCACACAGTTGGTTTCTATTTACATTGGAATGTTCAACGGTAGACTTTTACTTAATCCCCTGCAATGTTTCAGTCCAATTCCATGAATCCGAGAGTGCCGGTTCCTTCTCCTGGCGGGCAAACGCTGCTCCAAATTCCCTGCACCGGGCGAGTTCCCGAGCATCCGGCATACCGGAGAACTCAAAATCACGGCAATGCTGTCAGCGGAGTTTCTCGGTTAAGCGGGTGAAGAACTTGTTTGCGCCGCCGTTCGAAGCCTGGCTTCCAAAACGGGAAGTGCAGGATGTGTGCGCGCGGCGAAATCTCATCACCACCGCTGACCACCTGGATGTTTTCGGTGATGCTGTAAAAAGCCAGCCTTCCCTGGCTCCAACCCGGTGGATGCCGGAAGCGACTTCAACGGGCAGCACCAATCATCCTTGACTCATTACTTGGAAAAGATGGATCCCAGCCCCGATCCGCCAAAGGCGAACAAGGCGGCTCCCATGAATACCGAAAGAGCTGAGGTCCAAAGATAGATCAATAGGGGCACGTGATAGATACCGGCAGTAAAAGAAACAAGCTTGGGACCGACTCCCGGAACCATGCGGGCGCCGATGAGGAATATTGGACTTTCCACTTTGAGCTTTCCCAAACCCCACGGCAGGTTCTGCCTTCTATCGATGAAATTTGTGGCATTGCCCACATGGGTACCCAAATAGTATTCGACCATTGCTGAAAGGGTATTGCCTGTCCCTGCAATCAGCAGTGCGGTAAAAGGACCAAAGAGGGCACCGATAAACACGGTCAGCGGCTCGGAGGGGAGGAGTGTTAGACCGAGTGCGGCGTAGACCAGGATGCTGATCACAGCACCCCAGGCACCTGATTTGGAGATGAACGCTTTGATGATGTTCATGTCCTGGGTGATGATCACGGCAACAACAATCAACAACGCGACCGAGAAGATCAAAACGGAAACGGATTGGTTTTTCTTTTTCGTGAGGGGTGGAGTATCCATTTCCGCAAGTATACCTGAAAAGTGTCAATTTCAAAGAAAACATCATGATCCCCTTCAAATATGACCAAAGACATATCTGTTTCTAACATTGCAACGATATAATTTTCTAAAATCTGGTCGAGGGGTTGTAGGATGCATGATATTGAAGTGATTACCGACAGCACTTGTGATCTGCCACAGGAATTCGTTGACCAATACGGCATTAAGATCGTATCTCATTATGTGATCTGGGGGGACAAGCAGTACCGCGACCGCGTCGATTTGCAGCCCCAGGAATTTTACGAGAAGCTTCAGACTGAAAAAACCTACCCCTCTTCAGCGCAAGCGACCATCCAGGATTACCTGGCAAAATATCAAGAGGCAATACTCCGCGGTGCCAAAGAAATCATCGTGCCGACCATCTCGAGTGCCATGAGCGGCGCCTATCACATGGCGCAGGAAGCTGCCAGGATGGTAAAGATCCCCGTACACGTGGTGGATGCGAAAGGACCGACCATGACCCTCGGCTGGCAGGTGCTCGAAGCGGTACGGCTGCGTGAACTGGGTGAATCTGTGGAATCCATCCTTTCCGGGATCGATTCAGTCAGAAGAAGACTGGTGCAAATTGTGGGGATGGATTCGCTGTCCTTTTTGCAGAAGGGCGGACGGATCGGAGATGCGGCAAGCTGGCTGGGCGCCA
>DNOU01000174.1:3421-6556 GCA_003501835.1 Anaerolineaceae bacterium
ATCAGCCCCTGAAAAAAAGAAGGAGTTCTGAATTCCCGGCATGCCGGGAATTCATTTTGTATACAGAATGGATGCGAATGTATAATGATGGAACGTGGAATTGCCCGGGGTAAGGCCTGGCATTTCCTTAGACGCAAATTTAGCCTTTACTATCAACCACGGAGGGCTTCATGCAGCAGCAAATTCAAAAGGAATTGGATCGTTTGAAGAGTCTGGGTGCGGGATATGCCGATGCCCGCTGGTTCCCGGTGGAAGACTCGGAACAGATGGTGATGATCAATGGTAATTTGAAGAGCAACACCTCATCGACAGAGAGCGGAATTGGGGTGCGTGTACTTTATAAGGGCGCCTGGGGATTCTCGGCTGCCTCGGACACCCGGAATTTAAGCGCCGTTTTTGACCGTGCACTTGATAATGCGCGCGCTGCCTCACAGAGGGTGACCTTTCCGGTGCGCCTGGCCGAAAAGGAAGCTCTGCAGGCAACCTTTACCAGCCCATCGAAGGAGGATCCTTTCGCGGTTCCCATGGCTGAAAAGGTGAACGTCCTGGATGAAATGGATCACAGGATGGATGCACCTGGCGTGGTCCAACGCTATGGTGCCCTCAACTTCATCAAAAAGAAGATCGTTTACATGGATTCAGAAGGCAGCCAGATCGAAAAGAATATTACCGAGGTTTTTGCCTTCATGCAGGTGGTGGGAATGGATAAGGCAGGGGTGATGCAAAGCCGCACCTTCCGCCTGAACCGCACCGGTCTCACCCGCGGATGGGAATCGATCGACCGGGCATATTTTGACCAGCAGGCGGAACGCATCGTGAGCGAATTGAACCAGCTGCTGGTGGCAGACGACTGCCCCAAGATGAACGGCTCGGTCATCCTCAAACCCATGCAGATGTATCTGCAAACCCACGAGACCATCGGACATGCCCTCGAATTGGACCGCATCCTGGNNTTGCGCTACGGGTCTGAAAAGCTGACCGTGCGCGCCGATGCCACGGTGCCAAATTCACCCGGCAGCTTTGGATTTGATGACGACGGCGTACCAGCGCAGGACAACCTGCTGATCGACCACGGCATCCTGGTGGGCGCCATCACCGGACGGCAAATGGTGGAGGAAGCCAATGCCAGGGCGCGCAAACCCATATTTTCGGGCAGCAGCGGTGCAAACCGCGCCACCGCATTTTATCGTGTACCCATTGAACGCATGACCAACATCAATATCGATGCCGGGACCGATGGTACTTTGGACGACATTGTGAGTAAAACGGAACACGGCGTGGTGCTCGAAGGCGACCGCAGCTGGTCGATCGGCTCCAACCGCGAACAGTTCCACTTCGGCACCGAGATGGGCTGGATGGTGGAGGATGGCAAGATCACCCGCGTGATCAAGAATTCCACCTACCAGGGAGACACGCTCAAATTCTGGAATTCACTTTCAGCCGTGGGTGATGAATCCACCTGGGAGTTGGTGTATGTGAACAATTGCGGCAAGGGGCAGCCCAACCAGGTGATGCAGCTGGGACATGGCATTCCGGTGTGCCGTTTCGACAACGTGAGAATAGGAGAGTAGCCGTGAAAGAGAGTATCCTTCAAACATTACGTGAGTTGCGCGCTTATGCCATTTCCCAGGGAGCAGAGGTCAGGATCTCATATCACGCAGAAGACAGTCACCTGATGCGTTTTGCAAATTCCGCCATCTCGCTGAACACCAACGAGCAGCTCAGCCGCCTGGAATTCACCGCTTACGAGGGGCGTAAACGCGCCAGCTATGAAATGATCACCGGGTTGGATGACCTTTCCAGGCTGAAACAGGGGGTGGATCATGTCATCGAGATGGTGCATCACGCCCAACCGCTGACTTACGACCCTACCATTCCCCTGTATCAAGAGGATTTTGCAGATGAAGCCGGCTATGATGCCGGTCTGGCTGAACTCGACAATGAGACACGCCTGGCTTTTTTCAACCAGGTGGCTGCGGGGCTCGAGACGGACGAGATCAAACTCTCGGGCATCTTTTCCAGCGGTACCAATACCCTGGCGTTGATCAGTACCCGCTCGGATCACACCCAGTATTACAAATTCACCGACTGCCAGATCACCGTGGTACTGGCACACAGCAGCCTGAAGTGGGAAGTGGTGGCTGAACAATCTGCGCAGAAGAAGGCGGAACTCAATGCTGGAGCGCTGCACCAACAGCTGGCGTTGATGGTGGAACTTTACCAAAAAGGAAAGCCTGAACAGCTTCCACTGGGCAGGTACGATGTGGTTTTCGGTTCGGCAGCCACAGCAGCCTGGCTCAATTTCGCCCAGTATATTGGAATCGACGGCGGCGAAATGAAACGCGGGAACACCTTCCTGGCGGAAAAGGACATCAACACAAAAAAGTTCTCTGATCGATTTACCCTGCTGGATGATGCCACCCGTTTGGAAACTTTCCCCTTCAAGCATGATTATTTCGGTATGGCTCGCGGCGCCTTCCCGATCGTCGAAAAAGGTATATTCAAGAGCTTTGTCTGGAGACAGGATGATGCTGATGAATTTGGGGTTGAACCTACCGGCCATTCGGTGATGCACCTCAGCCTGGCTGTCAAAGGCGGAGACAAGGCGGTAAATTCGCTGGAGGAACTGCTGGCAATGCCCAGGGATCATGATATCTTGTTCATCCCGTATATTCATTACATTGGCCTCGTCAACCCCACAGAAGGCATCCTCACTGGCAGTTCACGCTTTGGGGCTCTGCTGCTCAAGAAGGACGGCAGTGTGACCATCCCGTACAATGTGCGCTTTACCCAGAGTTTGTTAACCCTTTTTGGAGACAACATCGAGTGGCTTTCAAGCGAAACGGTTCCGTACAACATTTCGCACAGTTATGAAGCCCGCAATCCGACTTCGATCATCGTTCCGAGGTTCATCCGGGTGAATGGGCTGGAAATATCGCATTCCAACCAGTCTTATTGATCCTTAACTGCTCGAACAGAAAGAGATGGCAAACGCCATCCCTTTCTTGTTTGCCAGACCTGTATTTCATGTACCCTGTCCGATAGGGCGGGATGAGAGCTATGGCTTAACTCTCCTCCGAGCAATGACACTTGCTGGTCAGGACAACAGCTCGCGGTTTGTGCTTCATCTTTGTC
>DNOU01000174.1:6584-11129 GCA_003501835.1 Anaerolineaceae bacterium
CCCCCCCGGAGCAGTGCATCTTTTGAGCAGGAATGATCTCCCGCCAGGGTTCTGCCGGGATATTCAGGTTTATGAAAAGACCGGATGCTGCCTGTTTCCAGGCATCGGGTGAAAATGGGATACAATTCAGGCAACATTGCCTGACGGGAATTCATCTCGTTTGAAAGTGGGTCAAGTTTCTCATCTTGAAACCAAAACTTCAACACAACGCAAACCTCTCCCTGGTCTTTGATTTCGGTGGGGTGGTCTTTGACTGGGACCCCTACTACCTCTACCGCAGCTTTTTTGAAAATGACCGCAGAGCGGTGGAATTGTTTCTAGAAGAAATCAAGTTGAAGGAATGGAACTTCGCGTTGGATGAAGGAGCGCCGTTCTCAGAAACCGTGGAGAGAATTGCGAGCCAGAACCCGCAGTATGGTGACTTGATTCGCGCCTTTGATGATCGCTGGATCGAGACCATGGGAGGCGTGATTCAACCCACCATCGATCTCCTGGCGGAGTTGCATGAAAATGGGATCCCGCTTTTCGCCCTAAGCAACTGGTCTGCCGAAACCTTTCCGCGTATCCGCCATCAATATGATTTTCTGGATTGGTTCGATCAGATCGTCCTTTCGGGTGAGGAGAAGATTTGCAAGCCCAACCCGCGCATCTTTCAGCGATTCCTGGAGCGCACCGGTAACAGGGCATCCAACAGCCTGTTCATTGATGACTCGCCGGTCAATATCCAGGCGGCATCCAGATTGGGCTTTGACACCGTCCTCTTTGAATCGGCTGAGCAATTAAAGGAAGAAATAATCAAACGCGGGTTATTGAATTAGGTTAATATCAAAAAATTAAACCGGCTGTTGGTTACCAGCCGGTTTTGAATTCCATCACTTCCTCTACGCCTATGCGGGGTTGCCTTTGCCACGCTATTTGATAAGAGTGCCTTTGTTCAGTTCGTCGAAAGCCGTTCGCAATTCATCCTCGGTGTTCATGACGATCGGACCGTACCAGGCAACCGGTTCTTTCAATGGCCTTGCGGAAACGAAAATGAATCGGACTCCCTCCTTGGAGGCGAGCGCTTCGATCTGATCTCCCGGCTCAAAAACGATCACAGTGTGGTTGCCCTGCATGGCGTCGCGGCGGGTATCAAAATAACTGATGCCTTCCTGCTCGTAAGCAAAAGGATCTGTTTCACCCCCGAAGATGCCGCTGCCCTCATAAACATAAGCAATTGCGGTTTGATCGGCAGGGGTGGGGTGGTGAGGTGGGTTTCGTGGAAGTCAAATCCACGGCGCAGGTGCACCCCGGCACCTTCCAATGTCGGTTTGCTGATCATGACCCGGTGGATCTTGCGGGTTGTTGGCATTCTTCTCCCTTAGAATTGAATAAAAAACTCCGCCCTCATGAGCGTTATAAGGAAGGCGGAGATCAACTTCTGATTGACGTTGTTATCCTCGACGGATTGCCCGCAGAATGAGCAGCAAAATCACTGCTCCGACAAACGCGGCAATGATCTGACCGATCAAACCCGGCAAGATCGAAATGCCGAGCAGTCCGAAGAGCCAGCCACCCAGGAAACCGCCCAGGATGCCGACGACGATCTTCCCCAGCAGCCCCAGTTGAATTCTCTTGATGGTGGCATCCGCCAGGATACCGGCAATTGCACCAACGACAATCCAGGCAATAATATTGGTAGGTGTCATAAAAAGTCTCCTTTCACTCGATGTATAGTGTAGCAAGTTCGGGCGGGCAATTCAAGACAGGTTACCAATATCATTCCACCCCTCGCATAAACCAAAACTTCAATCGCGGATAAGGTTCCTGGTCTGAACAATGGGAATTCCTTTACAAAAATGCTGGCCCCCAAAAAGCATCGAGTGTAGACTCAAATAAAATGTATCATTGTCATATCCTTTTTATGATTTATGTAACACTTTATCGGCGTTTTCACGACATATACTGTTTTCAAGCCGATTATACATTTTGCTGAACTTAACAGTGCCTTCTTTGGCTACCTAAGCGGGGAAGCAGTCGACATAAAACCGAACAATGAGCTAGCCTCCCGGTTGTAGATGTGGGGATCGTGGGATTCTTCGGAATCGCTGCGTTGGAAGTTCTTTATCCATGCCTGGTCACCAGGTAACTCATATCCTTTTTTTAAGCGCGTTAACGCGCCAGGAGGCAAATAATGAATATTCTCTTCATTGTGGGTGGAGGAGCCTTGATTTTACTCATCGCTTTCTTCACTTATGGAAACTTTGTCTCAAAGAAGGTCTTTGATCTGGACGATTCGAGGGTGACCCCGGCCGTCGAAATGAACGATGGCGTGGATTATGTCCCCACAGACGCCAAATTTCTATCAGGCCAGCACTTCTCGGCAATTGCTGCTGCAGGCCCGGTGACCGGCCCAATCATTGCGGGCCTGGCTTATGGCTGGGTTCCGGCATTGATCTGGATCATTCTGGGCTCCATCTTCATCGGTGGTGTCCACGATATGGGCGCTTTGATCGCTTCGGTGCGTAATAAAGCACGATCCATCACTGAGACAGTGCGGACGAATATTTCCAGACGTGCCTGGATCCTCTTCAACCTGTTCATCTTCTTCACCCTGGTCTTGATCATCGTATCCTTCACCGATATCACCACTTCAGCTTTTGTCAATGTGCTGGATATCGGCGGTGGTCAAACGGTCGGCGGTGGAGCCATCGCCACATCCTCAATACTCTACCTGCTCCTGCCCATAATCATGGGTCTCCTGCTTCACTACACCAAGCTTAGCCTCACCTGGGCTACGGCCATCTTCCTACCGCTTATTCTCGTGGCGGTCTGGGTTGGCCAGTACATCCCCTTTAACCTGCAGCAGATCCTTGGAATGGACACACCATTGGCTGCCCAGAAGGTCTGGAACTTCACCATCCTGGGGTACTGTTTCCTGGCGGCTCTCGTCCCGGTGTGGGCATTGCTCCAAACCCGCGGCCACCTTGGCGGATATTTCATGTACCTCTCGCTTCTGGTTGCCTTCATTGGCATCCTCTTCGGCGGATTCGAGATTCAATATCCGGCTTTCGTCAATGCCTTCGGTTCCTCGAATTTCTGGACTCCCATGGCGCCAATGCTCTTCATCACTGTGGCATGCGGTGCCGTCTCAGGTTTCCATTCCCTGGTAGGCTCAGGAACAACTTCCAAGCAGCTGAAGAAGGAATCTGACGCTAAACCCATCGGCTACGGAATGATGCTTGCTGAAGGTGTGGTCGCCATCACCGCTCTTGCGACCGTGATGATGATCACCAAAGACAACACGCTGGTCAAAACCTCACCGAACTTCATCTATGCTTCAGGTCTTGGCAGCTTTGCAAGCGTGATTGGTGTGCCTCAATCCTTGGGCATCTCCTTTGGTTTGATGGCCTTCACCACGTTCGTCTTTGACACCCTCGATATCTGCACCCGCCTTGGCCGCTACATCATCCAGGAACTCACCGGATGGAAAAACTGGGCCGGAAAGGTCGTGGCTACACTCCTCACTGGTGGTATTCCCCTGGTCCTGATGACCATCACCCTGACGGATGCTGCAGGCAATCCCGTACCTGCATGGAAGCTCTTTTGGACCACCTTTGGCGCTTCAAACCAACTTCTGGCTGCTCTCGCCCTTATCGGCGTCACAGTCTGGCTGTTGAACACCGCCAAGAACAAGAAAGCTTACCTTGCCACGCTCATTCCCGCCATCTTCATGTTCATCATGAGCTCATGGGCGCTGATTCGCATGTTCCTGCAGTACACGGTCTGGAATAACAAGGGCGTCTTCGCATTCCCCACCGATGCAAACATAGTGATTCCATTAATGTGTCTCACCTACCTGTTGCTCGCCGGCTGGATGGCTGTGGAAACAGCATACACTTTCATCAAGCGCGGACGACAACCCGCAGAACCTCTGCCTGCTGCTGCAGATTGAAGCCTTCTCAACTGAATCGTATTTCCGAACCCGTCCTCATTGGGCGGGTTCGGCGTTAATGGCATCCTCCCGAAACTTTACCCAAATACACTTTTTTCTCATCCTATCCTCATTTATTTGATACAAAATAGGATAATAAAGAGAGGATAAGTATGACTTTGGATGCAAGACAGAAAAAAGAATTGCAAATATTGATGAAATCCCGCCGACGAGCCAAACGGATACTGGCAAAGCGCCGCTCCTTGGATCGTGAACGTCAAAAACGCTTGGATCATCGCGAAAGAAATCTCCTTCTTAAGATTGAATATTCCGAGCATCTGACAAAGCTCACGCAGGAAAGCACGCTCTTGCCAATGCTTGAGGCTTCTGCGCAGCAACTGGGAGCCCGCCTCACCCAGGAGGTCAGTTATTACCTTTATTATGGTTTCGGAATGTTTGCCTTACAGCAAACAGAAGAGGTCGCCAGTCAAAGTGAACTCCGTGCAGGGTACCTCGTTCTCCGATTAACCTGGGAAAGGGAAAACCGGATCAATGAAGCCGAGATCCGGATCCACATGAATGGGCTGATCACCTTCCATAACAGCTGGATTCCGATATTCAGGTTTGTGTGG
>DNOU01000091.1:0-4794 GCA_003501835.1 Anaerolineaceae bacterium
AATTTCATTCGCACCATTCTCGTGAAAGAGCCTGGAGTGCAGGTGGTCAACCTGGACGCGCTGACCTACTCCGGCAGTCTGGAAAACCTGCGCGACCTGCCCGATGAGAGCCGCTACAGCTTTATACACGGCGATATCTGCGATGCCGACCTGGTCAACCGGGTCATTGCGGAGCATGAGATCGACACCATCGTACACTTCGCTGCTGAAAGCCATGTCGACCGTTCGATCCTGGGACCCGGGCAATTCATACAAACCAATATCGTGGGTACCTTTACCCTTCTGGAAGCGGCAAAGACCATCTGGTCCGCCGGGAAGGGATTAACTTCGGGTACCTACCGCTTCCATCACATTTCAACGGATGAAGTATTTGGCACCCTGGCGCCGGGTGAACCCGCCTGGACAGAGGAGATCCCGTACGCACCCAGCTCGCCTTATTCGGCTTCAAAGGCAGCTTCCGACCACCTGGTGCGGGCATACGGTCACACTTACGGGCTGCCCTTCACCCTGACCAACTGTTCGAACAATTACGGTCCCCATCAATTTCCCGAAAAGCTGATCCCGCTGATCATTCTCAATGCACTCGACCAGAAACCACTGCCTGTTTACGGCGACGGCGGGCAGATACGCGACTGGCTGCATGTGCAGGATCATTGCGATGCCATCCTGCTGGTACTGCAGCAAGCGGCCAATGGCAGCATCTACAACATCGGCGGAGGAAATCAACCCACCAACCTGTCCATCGTGGAAACGATTTGCGACCTGGTGGACNNCGGCGCTATGCCATGGACAGCTCCAAAATTCATCGCGATCTGGGGTGGAGCCCGGCGCACACACTCAAAAGCGGGCTGCGCGAAACCGTTGCCTGGTACCTCGATCATCCGCAGTGGGTCGAATCCATCCGCAAGCAGGTGGATTACCAGTCCTGGCTGGATAAGAATTACAGCAACCGAAAATAGGGAGGCAGCATGAAAGGCATCATCCTGGCAGGAGGAAAAGGCACCCGCCTGAATCCATTGACACTCGCAATGAGCAAACAGCTCTTGCCGGTGTACGACAAACCGATGATCTACTATCCCCTTTCCATGCTGATGCTGGCGGGCATCCGGGAGATCCTGGTGATCAGCACACCGGACGATTTGCCCTCTTTCATGCGGCTGCTGGGGGATGGTTCACAATGGGGACTGCGTTTTGAATACGCCCGGCAGGATGAGCCCCGTGGTCTGGCGGATGCTTTCATCGTGGGTAAACAATTCATTGCCGAAGAACCCGTCTGTCTGATTTTGGGTGACAACATCTTTTACGGAACCGACCTGGTGAGAAAACTGCAGGACGCTGCCAGGCTGCAGGAAGGGGCCAGGGTATTTGCCTACGAGGTGAAAGACCCGGAGCGCTATGGTGTGATTGAGTTTGATGAGAATGGTAAAGCCACCAGCCTGGANNTCCTCCCGGGGGGAGATTGAGATCACTGATCTAAACAAGACTTACATGGCACTCGGACAGCTCCAGGTCACAACACTCGGCAGGGGTGTCGCCTGGCTGGACGCAGGAACCCATGAATCACTGCTGCAGGCAGCCAACTTCATCCAGGCGATTCAGGACAGGCAGGGTTTGATGATCTCCTGTGTGGAAGAGATCGCCTTCCGTATGGGATTCATTGACCGCGATCAATTGCTCGCTCTCGCCCATGCGATGAACAACAACAGTTACGGAGCGTACCTGCGCCGGTTGGTGAAAAGCTGAAGACTGCGCCTGCTGATGGGTGGATATCCCCCAATTCGCTTAATTACAAATTCTGAAGAGCATCCGCGAGTTGGATGAAGTCTTTGGCGAACCACAATCTCCCTGAATGCAGGGGGTATTCGCCGTGGAGCGCGTCCTTCCAACGCTCGGGGATGGCATTGATACCGTACATGGCGCCAGCGATTGCACCGGTGACGCTGCCGGTAGTGTCGGCGTCATTCCCCAGGTTCACCGCGTTGACCAGCGCTTCTTCAAAGGATTTTGAATTGAGGGCAGCCCAGAGCGCGGCTTCCAATGTGTGACGCACCCAGCCTGAATTTTGAAGCTGTTCGCGTTGGCGCACGGGCGCCAACTCCAGCATCAATTCGAATTCCTTTCCCAGAGACACCTTGCTCAGTGAATTGGCAATGCTTTCACGCAGCGACAGGTTGGGCGGTTTTGATTGATCGCGGTGGATGAGATCTGCCAGGACGAGGTTGAGGAAGACGCAGGCATTGATACAGTCTGCATGAGTGTGGGTCACCTGCGACTGTAACCGGGACTCGGCGATCAACAACCCAAGGTCGGCATGCCGGGCAGCGGCGATCGGCCAGGCGCGCATCAATGAGCCATTCCCTGCCGAATTTGGGTCATCCTGTTGAATGCGTAAGGAGGCGTCCTGCCAGCGCATTCCCTGGCTGACCAGGTTAAGCACTTTCGAAGTGTGAATACCCACGTCCGGTGGGTGGAACTGGTACCAGGTGGTGAAGCGCTGCACCAGGTCCTGGGCATCCAGCGGAGAATGTGTCAGCAGGCTTTGGGCCACAGCGAGTGCCATCTCGGTATCGTCTGTGAAGGAACCAGCCGGCAGGCGGCCGCGAATCATTTCACGGCAAAGTGAATTGAGAGGACGGGGCGCGCCAAATTCGAGCGGCATGCCCAATGCATCGCCGCAGACTGCACCGACGACCAGCCCCTGAATGGCAGAAGGAATATTTTGCATCCTAAAATTATCGCACGATTCTGGCAGTGCCTGTTCCATCAATTCGGGAACTGACCACCTGCCCGTTTTTGACCAGTGTACTCTGGAATTGCCGATCTCCCGGCAGGGCTTCCCATCCGCTGAGAACGTAGGGAAATGGATCCCCTGCGCCAATCCATTCACCTTTGTACATGCGGGCGATATGCACATGCGTGCCCGTGGCTGCACCACCCTCGCATGAAGGGTGTCCGATGCGGTCATCAATGTGGATAATGGTGCCCACTGCCGCCCTGTCCTGGGCGGCAACATGCATGTACAGGATTTCCCATCCGGTGAATTGCTGGTTTTGATCTGTGAGGGCAAGCTGCAGCGCTCCGCTTTCAGCGCGGGTGACCACCCCGGAAGCGGATGCCGTGACCCAGGCGCGCGAGACGACGCACGGTGGTTCACCGGTGATGGGTGCGAAATCCAACGCTCCCCAGGGAGTGCCTGAGTTCCAGTCGACGTGCAGACCTCCGGTCAGTGCCCAGGGTTCACCGGGTGCGAACGGCAGCTCAAGTGCCGGCGGCTGCGTGTCTGCAGTGAACTGAGGCTCCACCTTGGAGGCGCAGGCAAAGGGATCGCCAAAGAGATTGCGGTAGGTTTGCAGAAAACCCTGGCTGCCAAAGAGTGCAGTATTGTAGGTATCCTGGCTGAAAAGCTGTGAAAACAGGTATTCCAACCCCACGCTGCCCGCATTCAGATTGGGGGCGATCCTTGTTGACCCCCTTCCTGCAAAGACCAGTTCGGTCATTTGACCCTGGCGCCAGGCATAATACCCGGTATTGAGCAGCTTGGCAGCCAGCGAAAGCTCCAGGTACAACTCCTCATAATGAGGTGTATTGAGGCTTAACGGATGAACCAGGTCAAGGGTTGCGGGGGTGGTGGTGACCCAGCCGGAGCGGAATTCGATGAGTGCCAGCAGGAACATGGGGTTGACAGAAGTGTTCTCCGCCACCTGTTTGACCACCTCTGCACCGGTGAGCGTGCGGTCATCCACCACTTGTGTGTAGCGGTCGAGATACCCACCGCGTTGGGCGATGGCTGCAGAAATGTCAAATTCCCTGCCGCAGGAAGAGTTGATCACGGCACTATCGGGCATCAACACGTCTGCAAAGGGCACGGGGTCCTGACCCCTGGGAAGGATCAACTGCTGCCCGGGCGGAAGAAGTCCGGTCTGGGGCAGGGACTGGGGGGAGGTGATCTGATCGGGGGTCACACCAAAGTGCTTCGCCACCGCGGTAAGAGTATCACCGGACTGTGAAATGTACGAGATGGAAACGTTGGGATCATACGGGAAAATCTCCTGACCGGAGGGCAGGGTCGGATTTTCGGGGGTTTGCTGCGAAAATTGCGGAGTGGCGTGGGTTTCGAAAATCGCAGGGTCGAGGGTGGGCCTGGGGGTGTACCACAGCACCTTAAGGGGGAAATTGCAGCCGGAAAGGGTGAGTATGGACAGCACCATGATCAGGAAGGATCTGCGCTGAGTANNCATCACCCGATGCGTTGTTGTAGCGGAAAATTTATCAATTTTCCATATTAAAAACGCCGGGATTTTTGAAAAGTTTCGTAAAAACGGGTCAGTTCAGCGCGTACCCGGTGTATTTCTGCGCGTTTTTCAAGCAATTCCCGGTTGACCCGGGCAGCCTTGCGGCGCAGCTCTTCGCTCTCAATGGCCAGGTGGATTGCACCTGCCAGTGCATGCGCATCGGTTGGATCTGCCAGCAAGCCGTTCACCCCGGGTGTGATCCACTCGCGGATGGATTCGATATCCCCGCACACCGGCAGGCAGCCAAAAGCCATGGCTTCGAGCAGCGTGTTGGGGGTGCCGTCGTGCGTGGTGACCGACACGGATATCGCCGATCGGGCAAATTCACGCCAGAGACCTGCCTGGTCAAGAAAAGGAAGCAGTGAGACCGCGCCCGTGAGCTTCAGGCTTTCCACCCATTGTTCGGCTTCGGGCTGACCAGCCATGGAGGCGCACACAAAATGTACTTCAGGGTGGGTTTGATGCACCAATGCGGCTGCTTTAAAGAACGTGTCGGCGCGGA
>DNOU01000091.1:4908-5324 GCA_003501835.1 Anaerolineaceae bacterium
TGGATATCGCGCTGGCAGTCTGCCATCAGGGCATCGGCTCGCTGCAGGGTTTTCCGGGTGAGCTCCGCCATGCGGGCGGTTGCCGGGGCGTGCAGGGTGAGATCGTTGCCCCAGGTGGAAATGATCAACGGGATGCCTGCAGGGGTGTAGCTTGCGAGCATACCCTCATAGGGGATACGCATTGCATGCACCACATCGGGGGTGACCTCCTTCACCAGGCGGGCAAATTGCCTGCCGCTGCGGGGAAGGGTGAGCGGTCCAAGCCGGTAGCGCAGAGATTGAAAGAACGGACGAAAGCGGGCGATCAACCCCTTCCTGCTTCCGGTCTTCCTCCCTGCCTGGCTGCCGGAAGCGGATGCGAAAGCCACCGGCATCACCAGCATGGCATCCACCTCTGCAGGGCGCTCGCAGGGGTA
>DNOU01000091.1:5409-9182 GCA_003501835.1 Anaerolineaceae bacterium
CCCATTCTCCGCAGCCGCGGAATATCGGAAAGCGCCTGACGGAGAGTTCGCTCGAGTTCGGTTCCACTGGTTTCATTGAGCAGCCAGCCATTGTCCGAACGAACCAGCTCACCCTGGGTGCCGTCTGCAACGCCAACGATCACTGGCAGGGCATGGGTCATGGCTTGCTGCACTGCCAGGCCGCCTGTGCCGGGCAGCACGAAAAGATCGGCCGCCAGGTAATAAGGTTCAAGCTCCAGGCCGTATTTCGCCCCCACGAACTCGGTGTCCGGGTAGAGTTGATCTGCCAGCTGCTCAAGCCGGAACCTTTCAGGACCCTCGCCGATGATGATCAATCGCGGCGCGAAATCCTGCTGCAGGGCTGCGCAGGCTTCCAGCAGCAGATCGATCCGTTTGCGCTCCTGCAGCCTACCCACAAACAACAGGCAGGGTTTTCCAGCATTGAAGTTCGCTGGACGCTGCGGGATGGGTGCTTGAGGTTTGAAAGTGACCGCATTGGGGGCGATGAACACCTGTTCAGGGGGCGTACCGGTGGCAACATACTGATCAGCCCCGGTGCGGGAATAGGCGATGACCGCATCCAGGCTGTGAAGGAACCGGCTGCGGAGCGTGCTTTCGATGGCATTGGTATCTGGAGCACCCAATCCCCAGCCGATGACCGGACGCTGCTGATGGTGCATCCATTCCACTGCTGCAGGCGTGGAAAGGTAGCGGGTGTTGGCTTCAACGATCAGCGCTTCAGGTTGCCATTTTTCAAGCCAGGGGATGAAGTTTGGCTGCAGACAGAAATATCCCCTGCCGCGAAAGATATGTACGTTGTTCGCATGGGCGGGCACAGCCAGCTGCAATTCATCGCCGGTCTCAATGGATTCTTCAGCGCGTGGTTGACCGTAAAAAACGCCCAGACCGCCAGTGCAGGCTGCTGCCAGGGTGTCAAAAAAAGCCACCCGGTAACCTGGCATGACCCTCTGCTGCAATCCCAGGCGCAGGGGAATCGTGGTCATGCGACCACAACCTCCACCTGTGACCCTTTGGGCAGCTTGGTCACCTCAATGCGGGCAGGGAAGGCATCTTTCAATTCTTCGAGGTGGGTGATGACCATGATCTTGGCGAATTCAGGTTTGACCAGATTAATGGCTTCCACCAGGCGTTGGCGTCCATCAGCATCCTGGCTGCCAAACCCCTCATCAATGACCAGGGTTTGCAGGCGGGCGCCTGCCCTCCGGGCGAGCACCTGGCTGAGCGCCAGGCGGATGGCAAAATTGATGCGGAAAGCCTCGCCACCGGAGAACAATTCATACTCGCGGCTGCCGGCAGCGTCCTGGATGATGATATCCAGGGTTTCCTTGCGATCTTCCCGTTTCTTATCTTTGAACTGCCGCTGTGTGGCAAAGGATACCGACATCTCTCCAGAACTGAGCCGGTCCAGGATTTCGTTGGTGTGCAGCTCAATCTCCGGCAGTGCCTGCTCGATCAACAAAGCTGGGATGCCGTCTTTGCCAAAGGCTTTCTCAAGCGTCTTCAAGTTTGCAATCTGGATATTGATCTCATTCCTATCTGCCTTGAGCTCCACCAGACGTTTGCGTTGTTTTTCGAGCACATCCACCTGGTTGCGGGCGTATCCCACATTCCTGAGCAGCTGGTTGGTTTGTTCCTGGATATCGTAGTATTCCTTTTCCAATGCACCGATTTCGGGGAGTTCGCGGGTGTCTTGTGCCAGCTTCTCCTGTGCAGCAGCCAGTTCTTCTTCTGCCCTGACCAGGGATTCCTGGCTGGTTTTCAATGTTTGGGAAAGCTCAGCGATCTCACGTTGCAGCGGAGCGAGGGCGGAGTGTGCTTTTTCGAGCTCCATCACCTGTGCCTGACTGCTGCGCAGCTCGGTTTCAGCTTTGCGGCGGGCTTCATGCTCCGCTGCATCGTACCCCAGGCTCTTCAGCTTTGCATCCACTTCCGCCAGGGCGGTTCTGTCAGCGATTGCAAAGTCTTCGGTTGTGATCTTCTGCTCCAGCGCAGCCAGCCTGGGAGCGCCGTTCTGCTGCCAGTCATCAAGCTCCCTTTGAATGCTTTCAATTTCAGCATGTTTTCCGTCCAATAACCTCTGCTGAAGTTTAAATTCCGCGTCCACCCGCAGCAGGTTGCGTAATTCGGCTTCAATTTCGCGGATGCGCTTTTCGCAGGAACCGAGCAAGGCAATGTTATTCCGGAAAGAGTTGCCCATTTCGGTGCCCCTGTCATTGAGTTCAGTGATCAGGGTCTCGCGCTCATGTTGGTCAAGCGGCTTGCCGCAGACGGGGCAGGAAGCGCCGGTGGCAACACCAAGCTGGGCGATCCGTTCTTTGAGTTCGTCCATTTGCTGCCTGAGGCTTTGATTCTCGGCAGATGCCAGAGCCTTTTGACCCTGCAGGGTGCGCAGCTCCTCTTCAAGCAACGGACGTGAATTCACCTGCACAGTGAGCGTGTGAATCGTATGCTCGAAATGGGTTAATTGCTCCTGCAAACCTGGCAGCTGGGACAGGAGATCATCCGCTTTTTGCTTTTGAGCTTCCAGGCTGTTCATTTCAAGCTGCAGCCGGCTGCGCTCGGTTTCAATGCGCAGTAGAGGATCGCTGCGCTGCTTTTCAAATTGGCGAAAGTCGACTGCCAGAGCTTCCCATTTTTCCAGTGAGCTGCGAGCTTCCTGCCAGCGCTGAAATCGCGCACGGATTTCACTTTCGTTATCCAGCAAGGTTTGCAGTTGAGCGCGTTCAGCATCGCGGACAGCCAGGCGGGATTTAAGGTTTTGCAGTTCTGTCTGCCTGGAGTTGAGCTCGGTCGCCTGTTTTTCGAGGGCGCGCTGTTCTGATTTGACCCTGTCCTGGATGAGACGCTGCTGATCAAGTACCTGCTTTTTGGTTTCCAACAGGCGTTTCAGGTTGGCGTACTCGTTTTCAGCCTGTGTGAGTTTTGCTCTGCGTTCGGTTTCCTGCTGCAATTCCCCCTCAATTTCGGTGATGGAACCTGTCAAATTGGCAAGATCGAGTTCATTGTTGCGGCGGCGCCGGGCAGCTTCTTCTTTATACTCTTCCCACACATCCAAACCGAGAATGCTGGCGAGGATGCGCTTGCGGTCTCCAGGTTTCTGTACGGCGAACATATCTGCCTTGCCCTGCAGGAAGAACGACGTGTTGATAAACGTCTCGTAATCCAGGTGCAGTGTTTTTCGGATCACCTCTTCAGTGCCGCGCAGGGTGGGTTCGGTCAGCGGTTTCCAGCGACCGTCTTCCGACTCGATGGAAAATTCAAGCACAGCGGATTTATCGCGGGCTTTGCTGCGCTGGATGCGGTAAACTCCAGATTCATAGGCAAAATCGAGCCGGATCTCAGCGGCACTCGCCTGGTGATTGATGATCGAGTCGTCGCGGCGGCGTGCTTCACCGAATAACACCCAGGTGAGCGCATCCAATAACGACGACTTGCCTGCTCCATTCGATCCGGTGATGCAGGCCAGGTCGAAAGCTTCAAAGTTGACCTCGACGGGTTGGTTGTAGCTGAGAAATCCGCTGATGCGCAGGCTGATGGGGATCAATTGTCTACTCCGATGAATCATCAACAGGGACAGAACCTGGCAGGGCGCCAACGAGGATCTTGTCCACCCGGTGTCCATCCATATCCACCACCTCAATGCGCAGATTGTGAACCTCAAAATGATCGCCAGGTGTTGGGATTGATCCGATCTGATTCATTACAAATCCGCCCACAGTCTGAAAACCGATCTTCTCTTCATCCGGAAGCTC
>DNOU01000014.1 GCA_003501835.1 Anaerolineaceae bacterium
TTCCTGCCACCTGGAATGGATTGATCGAAAGTGGTATCCCCCTGACCTTCCCGGCAGAGAGTGACCAATCAGTCATTCAGCTGGCACTGTATCTTGCGGCAGGGGGCAGTATTCAAGATAACCAGCGCCGCCCGGTGCTGGAAGTGACTCCTCTGGCTGATGTGTTCCGCATCATCGCGGATGGCGTGGACTCGGGTACGTTTTCCAGCAATTTGAGTCAGTATCAAACATCTGCCCAGGTCTGGACGGCTTTTCGCGATGGTCAGACGGATCTGGCAGTCACCTGGCTGTCCAATTATCTCAAGGATCGCCCCGAAGATGCAACGATTGTGCCTATGCTACCAGTTAACGATGGTGCGGTCGCGCTGGGCACCGGGATGAGCTGGGCTGTGGCTGCAGCGGACGAAAATCGTCGACCTTTAGCCGTAGAGTTGGCAGAATTCCTGGTTGAACCCGAATTTGTTTCAGAATGGACTCGCGCTGCGGGGTATTTGCCATCTCGTCCCTCTGCGCTGGAAGGCTGGCAAGATCAGACGATGGTGGCAAAATACAGTCAGATTGCTCTGATGACACGTTTATTCCCCTCAAACGATCTGGTTTCCAGCCTGGGACCGATCCTGCGGGAAGGCACGCGTCAGATCTTACAGGGGCTGGTTGACCCGGCTCAGGCTGCGCAGGTCGCAGTAGAAAACCTGGAGGGACAATAGTGCCAGACGCAAATAAAAATTCTATGTGGAAGAAGATTGCCTTTAAACAATTTTGGGTGCTGTATGCACTGGTTATTGTAGTCCTGTTGCTTTCCATTCTGGCTTTCAACAGCCCGGTTTCACAAAGCCCACAGGTGACTCCCGAACTGGAAACCATTGTACCCACAGATGGGGATCAGGCAGCAACGGATGCAGCCAGGCTGACGGAAACCCTCCAGGCACAAGTTGAACCCCCTACAGCAGAAGAAATTGGTTTTACGGATGGGATTATCTTGTGGAGCACATTATTGATCCTGATTCTGCTGGTGGCAACGCTGCGCGAATTTCTGCGCCGGAAACGGCTGGAAGGTTAGGACTGATGGGAGAAGATGGAATGGATCGTTTGGACGAATTTGAGAAGTATCGACAGCGTATGAATGATCGGATTAACGAAGTTGATCACCTTGGGATCAAACGGTTCTTCAACCTGGACACCAGGGCATACGATTCGGGGGCATTGGATGCCAAAACCAAGGAGTTATTGGGTCTGGTTGCTTCGATGGTGCTGCGCTGCAACGATTGTATTGATTATCACATTATGCAATGTGTCGATGTGGGATGGTCGGATGAAGCCCTGTATGATGCCTTCAATGTTGCTCTGGTGGTGGGTGGCAGCATTGTCATTCCCCATTTGCGCCACGCTGTCGAAACGCTGGACCTTTGCCGGAAGCGGCAAAAACCAGCCTGAAGAACGGTTTGAAATCTGCGATCCCGAACCAGTTACTTGTTGTTTCGGGATCGTTTTTGATTCGGTCTGGTTAGATGCTGAAATCAGACCCCGTCCAGTAGCCTTCCGGGTCTGGTTCGATCTGTCCGTTTTGGTGGACGTGCATTTGTTCTTCCAACTGGTTCAGACGGGCGACGACCTGCTGCAGGGTTTGACCCAGCGTATCAGGCAGCCTGTCATGGTGCAGATCAGGTTGATCGGCGGTGCGTTTTTCGCTGCGCTTGACGATCTGCCCGGGAATGCCGACCACAACAGATTCGGGCGGAACGGGCTTTACTACCACAGCATTCGCCCCAATGCGGCTGCCGGTACCGATTTCGATTGCTCCGAGCACTTTTGCACCTGCGCCCACTACAACATTGTCACCGAGCGTTGGGTGGCGTTTGCCTTTTTCCAGGCTGACACCTCCTAGCGTGACGCCGTGATAGAGAGTGACGTCGTTACCAACTTCTGCGGTCTCGCCAATCACCACACCCATCCCATGATCGATGAAGAATCTACGGCCGATCACTGCACCCGGGTGGATCTCAATCCCGGTCAGCCAGCGGGCGATCTGAGAGAACAGACGCGCAGGAAAATAAATTTTGTGGGTCCAGAGCCAGTGATTGACCCGATAAAGCCAGATGGCATGCAAGCCGGCGTAGTTGAACAGAACCTCAAACCAATTCCTCGCTGCCGGGTCTCGCTGGATGGCACAGCGGATATCTTCTAAAATCATTTTGATCAATCCCATCTCCCCTGATTCCTTTTGGCTGATGGTGTTTGTGATATTCAACGATGATGTGTTTTCCATATTATTCCTGTAAATTTCAAAATTATTCCCGCACCAGATCGAACAACGGCGTGCTGAGATAACGTTCAGCAAAGGAAGGGATGATTACGACGATGCGTTTACCTTTGTTTTCTGGGCGCTTAGCAATCTGCAGCGCAGCCCACACCGCCGCGCCAGAGGAAATGCCAACCGGAATGCCCTCTTTGCTCGCCAGCTGGCGCGCTGTGGTGATGGCATCGTCTCCATTGACCTGGATGATTTCATCGTAAATTTGGGTATTCAGCACTTCAGGCACAAAACCGGCGCCGATTCCCATGATAGGGTGGGGTCCGCTTTCGCCGCCCGAGAGAACTGCCGATTCGGCTGGCTCAACGGCGATGACCTGCAAGTCCGGGTTAAGCGCTTTCAACGCCTCACCAGCACCGGTGATCGTGCCGCCTGTCCCGATGCCCGCCACCAGAAAATCTACCTCGCCATCGGTGTCGTGCCAGATCTCCATCGCGGTGGTCTGCCGATGGATTTCCGGATTGGCAGGGTTGGCAAACTGGTTGGGCATGAAGTAGCGAGGATCAGACGCGATCAATGCCTCAGCTTTATCGATAGCACCTTGCATGCCGTCTTCTGCCGGGGTCAGGATCAATTCTGCGCCGAGGA
>DNOU01000203.1:0-2969 GCA_003501835.1 Anaerolineaceae bacterium
GACGCTTGCCGGAAGAACCGGAGCTTTCCTTTTTCGCAGCAGCACCTGGTTGTGGTAAAAGGCTTCGACTTTGGGAATTTGGTTGCTGATCTCATTGATCAGGGAGTATGCGCCCACCAACGAATTGTTGCTGGTTACTTCTTCCAGGGAATTCGCCAGATCGCAAATTGCCCTGGCTTCAAAATTGGCGGCAGTGCCTTTTAAACCATGGCTGATGGCATACAATTGTTCGATATCTCCATTCTTGTATGCCGCACGCATTTTTTGATCGGTCTGCTTGAGCTGCTTGATGAAGCGGTTCAAGAAATCAAAATACACTTCAATTTCCCCCCCAAACCGCGGCAATGCTGCCGCGACGTTGATCATTTCAATTTCCTGGGATGCCTGAGGCGCTGGCAATTCTTGAGGTACACCAGGAATCAGCGTTGCCGTGCCGATATATTTTTCCAACAGGGAATCAAGCCTGTCGATCTCCACTGGTTTTGCCAGGTAATCATCCATGCCCGCCCGCAAACATTCCATGCGGTCGCCGCCTGGACCTTCTGCCGTGACAGCGATAATCACCTGATGCTGGTCATCATGTTCGCGTACCCTTATGCGCCTGGTTGTTTCTATGCCGTCCATTTCAGGCATTTGAATATCCATGAAGATGAGATCAAATCTTTGCTTTGCCAGAGCCCGTAATGCAGAAATACCATTGTCTGCCACTGACACCTGGCAGCCGCGCTTTTGCAGCAGGCGCAGCATCAACTTCTGATTGATGGGGTTGTCTTCCACCAGCAGGATGTGCGGCTGCTCATTTGCTGATTTTGAATGATCGACTTCCTGGGCTGGATGGTCATTTGCGCGGCTCTGCGGTTCGCCGTCTTTTGCCACGGGTGCCTGGCTGTACCGCTGGGTGGTTTGGTCTTGCATCGTCTGGAGTTCATCCAGCAGCTGCCTCAACCGTTCCATCTCTTCTTCCACTGCATTTTTCAGAGCGATCTGTGCGGGAGTGAGCCTGTCGTTTTCCAGGGAACGGGCCAGATCATTGACACTCTGCCGAACAGGCAGGAGTCTCCCTTTTAACTGCTCCACGAGGGCTTCACTCGAGATGAGTTGGGATGCCAGTATTCCCGGGATTTCATCTGATGCGGTCACCTTGCGGAAAATAGCCAGCCTGCCGTGGTTGATACCGTTGAGGTTGACGGGAATCTCATGCACGGAGAAAATGAGCGATCGTCCTTCCTTGCTGATGCAGCGAAAGGTTCCTGACTGGTCAGATGCTGCACTTCCGGAAAATCGGGGTTTTGCTGCAACACGGCACTCCTGTGCGGTCAAAAGGGAATGAATGGAATGACCTTTTGCCTCAGCGTTTGTAAATCCGAATGTTTGTTCAAACATCGGATTGACGCCGCGCACCATGCCGTGGCTATCCAGTACGGCAAGGCTTTCAGGGATCGCTTTGAAAAGAGCTTCGTAGTATTGTTCCTCCTTCAGGATCTCCAGTTCATACTCTTTTTTACGTGTAATATCCTGAAAGGAGTGAAGATGATAGATTGTTCCATTGTCCATCGCGACCGGGAAGACGGAAACGCGGTACCAATGTTTGTCTTCAAAGAGCTGGTACTCAATTCCCAAGGCATTGGCGGACTGCACTTCGGGGAATAGGTCAGTGAACATCTTCCCCACGAGCTCTCCATAGGATCCGTGCAGTTTGGTCAAGGCTGCCTGGTTGCAGCGCGCGATCCTGCCTTCAGCATTGGCTAGAAGCAGCATATCAGGGATGGCGTCAAAACATGCCTGCCACGCTCTATTGGCACGCAACACCGCTATTTCGATCTGGTTGGAGTTGTTTTGGTCTTCTACGGCGTCATATGAAAGCATAAAGATATATCCCCTGACGGATCTATACTCTATGTTACGTGATTCGCCCTGGTTAACGAATAAAATTGAGGTTAATTCGAGGCTTTTAGGGGATACTGACCGCCTGCTGAAAGCCGTTTGACTTCCTGGTTGAGAATTCTTCGCAGGATGGCGACAGAGGCGGCGTAGGTGGAATCCATACCTTCATATGAAAGGGCGCCAGCGCCAAGGTTTTTACCTTTGCTAAGCGGCGTGTCTGAGGCGTAATGCAGCACACCGGTATCGAAGGGAATGCCATAAAGATTGACGATTTCATTCACCGGGTAGCGCTTGGGGCGGGTCATTTCATAAACCGCTGATAGATAAGGACCTGCTTCCATCTCAATATCCGTATAGCCTTCGCGGTACATCACATCCATCAGGCGGGAGTTCTGCAGGAAGGTGCCCAGGACCGTCAGCGCTTTCTGGTTGTCCAGAACGGTGCCGTACATTAGGTAGGGCTCCACATCGTGCGCCGTGAAAACGTTCTGGAAAAGATAAGTGTTGAGGGATTGTTCATCCTGCACCACCGATGGGATCATTACATCGCCTTTCACACCATTGAGGGTGGCAGCCTTGCCCATGATGTAAACGCCCAGGATCTCAGTCAGCTCCTCAGCCAGTTTTGAAAGGATATTGTACGCGCCAAGTCCCAACGGGTAATCAATGTTCAGGATGAGTGCATTGCTGCATTCAAGGAAATCACATTGATTTGTCATCCCCTTGAACAGTGGGTCGTTGTCCAACAAGCGCGGATCAATATTGGCGGGTTTCAGGTCTGCCAGACGGATTACCTGGGCTTCCACGTCAAAGGAATGCAGGCTTTGAATGCGGGTAATACCGCGTTCCTTCTCGTACGCTGTTTGTTTTTCAATCAAATGTCTTCCTGCCGGGGTTTGCTGGTATTTCTTCATCAGGTAATAAAAGAAATTTTCCTGATTGGATAGCACCCTGTGCTCAGCAATCTCTTCCCATTCCGAAAGCAGGAAGGCGTTGACATCGGTCTTCAGGAACTCCACCAGCTCATCCTTGTACTGCAAGGCAAAACCGCTGAGCAGGTTTGGGATGCTGTGGGTGTTGGATGA
>DNOU01000203.1:3051-3635 GCA_003501835.1 Anaerolineaceae bacterium
CTTCATCGCGGGGTTGGATGGTTTCCAGCAGCCCGGCAGGGCAATCCTGCAGCAGGTCGTGCAGCTTGTTCCACTCAATTTGATAGGCGACCAGCACCGGGATCACATCTTCGATGTCGGAACGCGAGGCGATGAAGCATGCCAGGGTTTGTTTGCCGTCGTAATAACAGCGGCGGCGACGCGCCCGGGCAGAAACCGGCTCCCAACTCTCAATATCCGTGTAACCGTAACGGGCAAAGAGCGAAGCGCTCTGTCCAAGCACGATGGAACTGACATGTGAGATGCAATTGGGCAGGCGCAGGATGGAGTAGATGAAAGCTGATGCATCGATTGTGCTCTTGCGGGCATTAGGGTGCAGAGACGAATTGATGCCGGCATGCACCTCTTCCAGGCTGCGCACCTTCACTTCTGTGCTGGATTTGAGCAGCGAATAGATGGTGCGCAGGTAAAGGTCAATCTCGTCAGAGGCAGAGCGGGGAACAGTTCTCTCCATGGGTCATCTCCAGACATTCATTTTAGCATAAATGGATTTGTGTTTTCCCCGCGGCAATAAAGACACTTATGAATCAAATTATTGACCGCGG
>DNOU01000203.1:3668-6168 GCA_003501835.1 Anaerolineaceae bacterium
GCGGTATCGCGCAAAAAGGCAAACATCAAATGGTGGAGGGGGCAGCGCTCAAGGTGGGCAGTATTGCATCATTCGACAGATCGTAGACCTGAAGGCTGTTCCTTTCAACCACCCACAGCAGTTTGCCATTTGGTGAGAATGCCGGTGCAGTAGCAGGAGCATCCTGTGCCAACGGGCGGATTTTATTCGACATCCCATGGATTAACGATACTTGCACATCACGGATTCGAAGCTGGTATGTCTTCGATCTGTGCTTCTTTGCGGTTGGACTGATTGACCAGAAAGATGCCCGCCAGCACTGCCAGCCCACCCAGTATTTGCGGCAGAGAGAGGCTTTCACCCGCCAGGGGGATGGCGAGCAGAGAGGTGAGCACCAGTTGGGCGATCATGGTGGGCGCGACGATGGACGCAGGCAGGTGACCCAGGGCGTAGGTGATGCAGAAGTAGCCGATGGAGTGCGAGAAGATGCCGATGGCGAGAAATATCAGGTAGGTGCGCAACGGGTAGCCGGTGACTGGAGTGCCCGTGATGAAATTGAAGGCAAACAACAGCACCGCGCTGATGATGTTCACCAGAAAGAGGTAACGCAGGGTGCTGATTTTCTCGCGGGAATGCTGGGTGTTGAGGAAATAGGCAGCGTAAAAGAAGCTTGAGATGAGCGCCAGCGCGTCGCCCAGGCCAAGCTGGGGGTGGCGCAGCAGATCGGCACCCAGGATGACCACCGCTCCTGCCAGGGCTGCCAGCAGCCCCAGCCAGAAGGTGCGGTTGAGCTTTTCCTTCCAGACCAGCAGGGCAAAGAGCGCCACCCACAATGGTGCCATGTTGTTGAGCAGGGTGGTGTTGGCAATGCGCGTAAGCCCTACGGCGGTGTTGAGAAAGCCGTGATCGCCTGCCACAAAAAGACCCCCGAGCAGCACGAAGAAGATCCAACCACGACCGCGGGGTGGACGGGCGGCTTCCTTCTTCAGGAAGAAGGGCAGGAATACCAGCGCCGAGATGGACATGCGGTAGGCGGCGGTGACAGTGCCTGGCGCTTGTGCCCAGCGCACGAAAATGCCGGTCATGCTGAGCGCGCAAATACCGGTGACCAGGGCAAGGTAGGGCAGGGAACGTTTGGCTTTCATGAGTTCGGTTTCACATGCTGAATGCAGGAAATTCTATCATATTGCCGTGAAACCCAGGCAAATACCGGGGTTGTTTCTCCCGGCTTTTTACACCCATACCCGGTCCCCTATCTGTCGGTGTACCATCAATCGTTGGTCTTCCACGGGTCGTTTCTGGGAAGAACGCCCCGGTCTTTCAGCAGGGTTGAAGGATTTTATTCAAATTTCTGCACGGAATACTTTTGCTGGAGGAAGGTCCATCCAGTGCACTGTGAACAGCACTGTAAACAGTTTTGACTCCCTCTTCCTCATGAGCTATACTTTAAAAGACCAGAACGTTACCCGTAAGTGCATCCTTTTACCCCGAGGAGGTTCGTTTTTATGTCTGCTGAAAGTGCATTCAAACTCACATATGCCACCATGTTCAACCCGCCTGAATCGCTGCATACCCACTTTGATGAGGCATTGGTGAAGCTCAAGGCCGAACTCGGACGCGAGCATGGGTTGATCATTGACGGCAGGGATGTTTTCACTCCCGATAAATTTGAAAATCGTTCCCCGGCGGATACTGACCTGGTGCTGGGGATCTTCCAGAAAGCCACCGCTGCTGAAGCGAACGCCGCCGTTGCCGCCGCGCGCAAAGCCTTCCCTGTCTGGAGCCATACTCCCTGGCAGAAGCGGGTGGAGATCGTGCGCAAGGCTGCAGCATTGATCGACGAGCGCATCTACAAAATGGGCGCGGTCATCTGCATGGAAGTGGGCAAGAACCGCATGGAAGGCCTGGGCGATATCGCCGAGGCAGCCGATCACTTCCGCTACGCCTGCGACCAAATGGAAGCCAACAACGGCTTTGTCACCGAAATGGGACGCGACCCGCTGGAAGGGTTTATCAGCACCAACACTTCGGTGCTGCGCCCCTATGGCGTCTGGCTGGTGATCAGCCCCTTCAACTTCCCATCCGCCCTCACCGGTGCACCCACCGGGGCAGCGCTGATTGCTGGCAACACCGTGGTCATCAAACCCGCCACGGATACCCCCTGGACGCCGCGTTTGATCGCCGAATGCCTGCGCGATGCCGGCGCACCGGATGGGGTGTGCAACTTCGTCACCGGTCCCGGCTCCACCCTTGGCCAGGCGCTCATTGAAAATCCCGATGTGGACGGCATCACCTTCACCGGCTCATTTGATGTGGGCATGAAGATCTATCGCGATTTCGGTGCCGGGCGCTACGTTCGCCCCACCATTTTGGAGCTGGGCGGTAAGAATCCCACCATCGTCACCCGGCATGCCAATTTGGATGATGCCGTATCAGGACTGGTGCGTTCTGCATTTGGTCTGCAGGGTCAGAAATGCTCGGCAGCATCGCGCATTCTCATCGAAGCCCCGGTGTATGACGA
>DNOU01000203.1:6348-10764 GCA_003501835.1 Anaerolineaceae bacterium
TGGAAGGATGAGATGTTCCTGCCCATCACCACTGTCGGCAAATTCACCGACCGTGACGAAGCCATGCGCATTGCCAACGACGTCAATTACGGGTTGACCGCGGGTTTCTACGGCGCCGAGGATGAGGCGGACTGGTTCTTTGACCACATCCAGGCGGGCGTCACCTATGTCAACCGGCCACAGGGAGCCACCACGGGTGCCTGGCCTGGTTTCCAACCCTTTGGAGGCTGGAAAGGTTCCGGCTCTTCGGGAAAGAACTCAGGTGGCGTGCATTACCTGCAACTTTACATGCATGAACAGGTCCGCACCAGGGTACGCAAAGCCTGATCTTTTCGTGAACTCAGAGAAACCCGGTCACCAGGACCGGGCTTCAAAAACAGGGAGACCATGTCCAAACTTTGCTCACTCAAGGAAGCAGTCGCCGGGTACGTGCACGACGGCGACCTGCTCTACTGCGCTGGTTTCACCCATCTCATCCCCTTTGCCGCCGGGCACGAGATCATCCGCCAGGGCAGGCGGAATCTCACCCTGGCACGCGCCACTCCTGACCTGATCTACGATCAGATGGTGGCGGCAGGCTGCGCTAAGAAGCTCATCTTCAGCTACATTGGCAACCCGGGGGTCGGCTCGCTGCGCATCGTGCGCAGCGAACTGGAAGCCGGGCGGCTGGAATGGGAGGAATACTCCCATTTTGGCATGATCTCGCGATTGCAGGCCGGGGCAGCTGGGCTGCCCTTCATCCCCATGAACCAGACAGCTGCGCCCGACCTGGAAGCCAACAATCCCAACATCCGCCGGGTGAAGGACCCCTACACCGGGCAGGAGGTGGTGACCGTTCCGCCACTGCACCCTGATGTGGCGATCATTCACGTGCAGCGGGCTGACAATAACGGCAATTCTCAGATCTGGGGCATTTTGGGTGAGCAGAAAGAGGTGGCGTTCGCTTCAAAAAAGGTGATCATCACCGCGGAGGAGATCGTGGAGGAAAGCGTCATCCGTTCAGATCCCAACCGCACGCTCATCCCCGATCTCATTGTCAGCGCAGTCTGCTGTGTGCCACACTGCGCACACCCTTCTTACACCCAGGGATATTACGACCGCGACAACATGTTCTATCTCAACTGGGATAAGATCACTGAAAGCCATGAAGCGACCCAGGCCTGGCTGCAGGAATGGGTGTATGGTGTGAAAGATTCGGATGAGTACTGGCAAAAGCTGGGTTCGGAGACCCATGAGCGTCTGAAGGTGGAGCCGGCATTCGCCAGCCCGGTCAACTACGGTAAATACTAGCCCGCTCTCAACGATTCTTAATCGAGCGTTGCTGAAGGTAACTGCTTGCAATGGATTATTGATTTTCCAGGAGATTTATGGAAGCGACCACTTACTCTTCATCTGAACTGATGTGCATCAACGCAGCCCGTTTGTTGCGCGATGGCGACGTGGTATTTGTGGGGGTTGGACTACCCAACCTGGCCTGCAACCTGGCAAGGCGCACCCACGCCCCCAACCTGCAGATGATCTACGAGGCGGGGGTCATCGGTGCCCGGCCTTCACGCCTGCCGCTTTCAATCGGCGACCCCACCCTGGTCAGTGGGGCATCTTCGGTCTGCAGTATGTACGATATCTTCAGCTTTTACCTGCAGCGCGGCAATGTTGACGTGGGTTTTTTGGGCGGTGCGCAGATTGACCGCTTCGGCAATATCAACGCCACGGTGATTGGCAATTATGCCAGCCCCAAAGTACGCCTGCCGGGATCAGGCGGCTCGCAAGAGATTGCTGCCTGGGCGAACCGCTGCTACATCATCAGCCCGCATCAGAAGCGACGTTTTCCCGAAAGGGTGGATTTCACCACTTCAGCCGGGTTCCTTCACGGCAGGGTGGAACGTGAGGCGTCGGGCGTGCGCGGCAAAGGACCGCTGGTGGTGGTGACCCATCTGGGATTGATGGAACCAGACGAGAACGGCGAGTTGACGCTCACCGCACTGCACCCGGGCTGCACAGAAGAGCAGGTGCGGGAAAATACCGGCTGGCCGGTGAGGGTTGCGCCACAACTGCGCCGAACCGAACCCATCGAAGAAAAGGATTTACAATTGCTGCGTGAAGAATTGGATCCCCAGAGGATCTACCTGAAAGATGGCGGGTAACCGCAGGAGAGTGATAGATGGCTGATAAACCGCTTGAAGTTTTGATCACCGTACCCATGCCAGAGGATGTGCTGCATCAATTACGCTCACTCAGTCCGCATATGCACATTGCTTTTCACTCTGCGCAGACCATTGAGGAGATTTCTGATGAACTGTGGAGCAAGGTGGAGGTCCTGTATACGGATATCCTGGTACCCAACCCTGCCAAAACACCCAACCTGCGCTGGATCCAATATCATTACGCAGGCATCGATTACATCCTGAACACGCCTCTGGCAGAGAAGCGTGACATCCGTTTGACGAACATGAGCGGAGCCTCTGCCATCCAGGAAGGCGAATTCATCATGATGAGCCTGCTGGCGTTGGGCCACCGTATTCCTGACCTCATTCAAAACCGCAGCAAGCGCGAGTGGCCGGAAGACCGCTGGGAAAAGTTCGCCCCGCGCGAGCTTTTCGGCTCGACCGTGGGGTTGGTGGGATACGGGAGTATTGCCCGCGAGGTGGCGCGCATGCTGCAGCCCTTTGGCTGCAGAATCCTGGCAACCAAAAAAGATGCCATGCATCCGGAAGATACCGGTTATGTCGTCGAGGGTCACGGTGATCCACAGGGCAACTTCTTTCACCTCCTGTACCCCATTGAAGCGCTCAGAACGATGCTCAAGGAGTGCGATTTCGTAGTGGTCACTGTCCCACTCACCCGCGAGACATTCAAGATCTTCGGCGAGGAAGAGTTCCGCGCCATGAAGCCAGGGGCTTTCCTGGTGCACATCAGCAGGGGGGGTGTGGTGGATGAAGCTGCCATGGCTTCTGCGTTACAGGAACGGCGCCTGGGAGGAGCAGTGGTGGATGTGTTCAGCCAGGAACCTCTGCCGCCTGATCACCCGCTATGGAAATTGCCGAATCTGATCATCACTCCGCATGTTTCGGGATTCAGCCCGAATTACAAGGAACGCGCCGGAGAGCTGTTCGTGGTGAATATGCAGCGCTATCTCAACGGAGAGCCGCTGCTCAACCTTTTTGACCCCGACCGCTCCTATTGATGAATTTTGCTTTCAAGGTACTGCCTCCATCATGACCCAATCTGCCGCCATCCACACGGTATTGTTTGACCTGGGGTACACCCTGACTTATTTTGAGGGTGACTTCGAGAAGGCGACCGTGGAATCGTACTCCGTGTTGGGCAACGCTCTCAACCGCCAGGGATGCCATTTGAATGTGGCCAAGTTCGCCGACCGATTCCAGGATCTGATCACCCAGTATTACCACGACCGCGACAGAGACCTGGTGGAAAAGCCAGTGGAGGATCTGATCCACCTCGTTCTCAAACGAGCCGGGCAGGATCACGTACCCCCGGAGAAGATCCGCCTGGCGATGGATGAGATGTACGCTGTCACCGAGGAGCGCTGGATGCTGGAAGCGGATGCGCACGCCACGCTGCAGGAATTGCTCCGGCGCGGATACCGGTTGGGTATGGTGACCAACGCGGCGGATGCTGTGGATGTGGGCAAGATCGTTGATAATCACCGGCTACGAATATATTTTGACGACATCATCATTTCAGCGGATTTCGGCATCCGCAAGCCTGACCCGCGCATTTTTGAGATCGCCCTGAAGCGACTGGGGGCTGACCCTGCCTCGGCGGTGATGGTGGGTGACAACCTGAGCGCCGATATCCTGGGGGCGCACCGCGCCGGAATGCGCGGCATCTGGATCACCCGGCGCAGCGAGGACCCGCGCAACGCACTGCTGCGCAATACCATCATCCCGGATGGGGAAGTAAAAAGTCTGGAAGAAATCCCGTCTTTGCTTCAAGATTGGAATGATCGAGGATAGGATACCTTCAAGGGCATCGAGGCTTTCACCACTCGCGTAAAGCATGGCGTGGGTTTTCGCCAGTGTCCCAGGCATTTAATCCGGAATGGTTCGCGCGTTCATTCCATTTGACAGGCGAAAGCGAACACTTCCCCAAATCTCCAATGTCTGAGTGGATTTGTATGAATCCCTGGACCGGATGAACCAATTCCGACCGTGGGTTTCAGGTCAGGCTGTGCGGCAATCGTTGGAAAATGTCCTGTATTATAATTACTGCGGTCAAAGTTCCTGGATTGTTTTGCGGAATTAGCGAAGAAACCCGATGATGATTCTGCGGCAAGCAAGGTGGCACCAACCATCAGCCAGGGCGCTGGCTTTCAGCTACTGCCCTCCAACAAGGCTGGATTGCTGGTGGGGAACGGTTGTGGAAGTCTCAACAAAGCAACTTGATTTAAGCGCC
>DNOU01000240.1:0-529 GCA_003501835.1 Anaerolineaceae bacterium
AATCAAATTTGAGGATCTTCTGGCGGACCTCGCCCCATTTGAGGGCATCTGCAATGCCCTGCTCAATGGACAATTCGGCTTCCCACCCGAGCAGACGCCCGGCGGTATCAGCATTGCAGTACGATCCTGCCACATCGCCCGGGCGGGGTTCCGTTTCCACCTTGTTGATCGTTTTGCCGTACACCTTCTCAAAGGCTGAAACCATTTCACGCACCGTTACCCCATGCCCTGTGCCCAGGTTGATGACCAGGTAATTTCCTGCAGGGTTGCCGGCGCGCTCGAACACCTCATCAAACTGGGTGACCGCATTCACGTGGGCGCGGGCAAGATCCCAGACATGGATGTAATCCCGGATACCCGTGCCGTCGCGGGTTTCCCATTTCGTTCCGGTGATCTGAAAGACGGGCAGCCTGCCCTGAGCCGTATCCACCAGCTTGCCAAGCACATGGGTGGGGTTCTTCACATGGATGCCGCTGCGCATTTTGGGATCTGCTCCAATTGGGTTGAAATAACGCAGCGCAATCCCTTG